>JBAXJV010000204.1:0-5364 GCA_037137675.1 bacterium
CCATTGTGATCAACAGCTCACAGTCACATTTCAGCGTTAAATACACAACGCTCCCGCCCTTCGGCTACATCAATCCTTCATAGCGCCCTTTGGCGTGCAATACCGCTAGAAGCTTTTTCAGATCTTCCGCGCGTTCCCGGGTACAGACCAGCGTTGCGCCTTCCGCCTGGACAACTATCAAATCCTTAACTCCAAGCAGCGCTGTCAGGTGGCCATTGGCTACTACCAGATTATCACGGCTGTCCAATTGTTCCGCGCCATCACCCACCATCACATTTCCGTTCGCATCACGGGCGAAATGACGCTCCAGCGCGGGCCAGGAGCCTACATCGTCCCATCCGAAATCGCCGCAGGCGGTCCAGATGTTATCAGCCTTTTCCATCACGGCGTAATCAATGGAAATTTTTTCAAGCCTGCCATACTCAGCCGCCAGCGTGGTTGCCCACTGTGGCTTTCCAACGTCTGGCGCGAGTGCGTCCATCAGCGCCCCCAGCGGCGGTCGGAACCGGCGCAGCGCCTTTTCGATGCAAGCCACGGACCAGATGAACATGCCGCCGTTCCAAACGTATTGTCCGGACTGCACAAACTTTTTCGCGGTGTCCGCGTCTGGTTTTTCCAGAAATTGCTCCGCCTTGCGAAAGACAATGCCATCTGGCGCGCCAACCTGTGCGCCCAGCCGGATATAGCCGAAGCCTGTGCTGGCGAACGCCGGTGCAATGCCAATGGTGACCAGCACGTCATGCCGGGCGGCTAAATCCAGCCCGGCGCTGAGCGTGCGGCGGAAAGCCTGCTCGTCGCGCATCAAATGGTCCGCTGTGAGCACAGCGAAAACGGCCTGCGGATCGCGGGCCTTAATCAGAGTCGCAGCGAGCGCAATTGCAGCTGCGGTGTCGCGTCCACAGGGCTCGCCAATGACATTTCCGGGCGGCAGGAGCGGAACAACGGCGCGGGAAGCTTCCACGAGCGCGTCATTTGTGATTACAAATATCCGTTCAGCCGGCATGACCGGGATCAGCCGGCGCACAGCCGCCGCCAGCAGCGCTTCGCCGCCCACCAGAGAAAGCAACTGTTTTGGCCGCTTAGCCGTGCTTAAGGGCCAGAAGCGTTCGCCGCGGCCGCCGGCCATAATCATCGCGTAAGTATGCTGATTCACGGTTTTGCTCCTTTTGAAGATTGAAGGTTCATTTGGTACAAAAGCCCCAGCCCCGTCAGCGTTAAATTCTGGTCCAGCTCCACCGTCAAACCGAGGCCGTCAATGGCACGTTCAGCATGACCTCCAGTGGCGCAGAAAACGGCCTGGCGCTCGTCCGGCACGCTACTGCGCACGTGCTGAAAAATCTCCCGCACCATGCCGCGGTAGCCTATCAGCGCGCCAATGCGCATCGCCTCGCGGGTCGTGCGCCCGATTGCCCCGCACGGGCCCTCCAGGCTGATATGCGGAAGCATTGCGGTACGTTCGGACAGATAGTCCAGCATCAAAGGCAGGCCGGGCGCGATCACGCCGCCGATGTAGGCGCCGCGGCTATTGATCACGTCAAATGTCAAAGCGGTGCCAAAATCAGCCACAATCACCGCCCTATGAAACTTGTCCCAGGCCGCAACGGCATTGGCGATGCGGTCAGCGCCGATCGTTTCCGGGCGCGGATAGTCGAGCTTAACGTTCATCTTCAGGCGATGGTGCACCATCAGCGGGGCGACGCCATAGACGCTAAGCAACATGCGCTGCCAGGCAGCATTGACGCCCGGCACCACGGAGCCGAGCACTGCGCCGTCCAGCTGACTGCGACCGGCGGCACGCCGCGCCGCAGATGAAATCCCCGCCGGCTCGTGCGTTGGGTGGCGAATCACCCGCACAATTCCGCGTTCGCAGAAGATTCCCAAGGTGGTGCTTGTGTTCCCGACGTCAATTACGAGGATGTTTGGCATGCCGCTACTCCATTGCTTCCAGTTCAAGCGACAAATCCACGGCGGTTGCCGAGTGGGTCAGTCCGCCGATCGAAATTGCATCCACCCCGGTGGCTGCAATCGCGGCGACATTCTCCAAAGTCACACCGCCCGACGCTTCGAGCGGGCAGCGGTGCGCGCAGAGCGCAACACAGCTTCGCAATTGGTCGGTGTTCATGTTATCAAGCAGCACCCAGTCGGGTTTTCCGTTCAGGGCATCGGCCAGTTCCGCTTCATTCTCGACCTCTATTTCCACCGGCACGCCCGCCGCGCGCATCCGCGCGGTCTCCACGGCGGCAGCCAGCGTGGCGATGCCCGCCTGACGGAGCAATGCGCGGTGGTTATCCTTGATCAGGACCATATCGTACAGGCCCATGCGGTGGTTGGTCCCGCCGCCGCAGGTCACGGCATATTTTTCCATCCGCCGCAGGCCGGGAGTGGTTTTGCGAGTGTCAAGAATACGCGTTTGAAGCGGACGGACGCGATCCACAAACCGGCGCGTAAGGGTGGCGATACCGCTCAGACGCTGCAGGAAATTGAGCGCGGTGCGTTCGGCGGTCAGAATTGCGCCTAGCGGACCATGGACACGCAACAGAATAGCGCCGGGCGCAACCAGTTGTCCGTCGGCGGCGAGCAATTCGCATGTCAGCCGCGCATCCACCGCAGAAAAAACGGCGCGTGCAATATCGAGCCCTGCCACCACGCACGCCACACGCGAAATGATTGCGGCCCGGCCCGGTTGTCCGGCTGGCACCAGCGCCTGAGTGGTCACATCGCCGCGCCCGATATCCTCCTCAAGCGCGCGTTGAATGCCTGCGGCAACCTCCATGCAGTTGGCGATCGGAGTCTGTGTCATGCCCCACCCGCTACGCTGGAACCGGGCTCCCAAACTGACGGCAGATAGCAGCAGCCATCGAATACCCGGTTCGACTTGATCACAACTGGAAAGGCGTTGTCCATCCGGTGATAGTTGATTTTATGGTCCCAGGAGTGGACCGAAAACGAAAACATATGCGTGCCGTTGCCCAGCGCAAGATCTGGCAGCCGCAGGCAAAGCTCCCCGTCGCCCTCTATGACAGGCAGGTTCAAACCGGAAATCTGGGTGTTGCTTCCGTGAATCAGCCGCCCATTGGTGTCCGAAATGGAGAAACCGAAGACCGGTTTTTCGATCCGGCTGCGGGCCCGGTAGCGCACGCGGGCGCACAAGGCGGCGCCCGCGACGTAAGTCGTCGTGGCAGCGCCAAGGTCATTCAGAAACTCGATGCTGGTCAGCTCCACCTCGTGCGTGCCCCATTCGCGGCTTAACTCCTTGGTATTTTGCTGACGCCAGAAATTTTCGTACTGCTCAACGACCATTGATGGCGGGCCATCGCCGCAAATCCGCCCTTTATCAAGAAATAGAATGCGGTCACTGATGGAGCGAATGGTCGCAAGATCGTGGGAGATGATTAACATGGTCTTTCCCTGCTTGCGGAAGTCGGCCATGCGGAGCAGGCACTTGCGCTGAAAAGGGGCATCTCCAACAGCCAGCACTTCATCAATCAGCAGCACATCAGGGTCTGACTCTACGGCCACGGCAAAGCCCAGCCGGATGTACATGCCCGATGAGTAATGCTTTACCGGTTCATCAATGAAATCGGCCAGTCCTGCAAAATCAACAATGGCTTCGAAGCGTTCGGATATCTGCCTTCGGGTGAGCCCCAAAATGGAGCCGCAAAGGTAAATGTTCTCGCGCCCGGTGAGGTCAGGGTGAAATCCGGCCCCGAGTTCGAGCAGAGAGGAAACTTTGCCCAGCACCTGAATCCGCCCGTTCGTCGGCTGCATCGTGCTGGCCAGCAGGGCCAGCAGCGTGCTTTTACCGGCTCCGTTGCCGCCGATCAGCCCGAGGCACTCTCCAGAGCGCACGCTGAACGAAACGTCCTGCAAAGCCCAGAGCTGACGGTCGGGACGCCGCCAAACGCCGCGCAAGGCGTCCACCGCAGCAGACTTGAGCGTACGCAGCCCGCGAAATTGCAGGCGGAAACGCTTGCTGACATGTTCGACGTTAATGACGGCTTGGGACATAGGTAAAACTCATTCTCGACTATTGCAATAGACCAGCAATTTATTAATTTCTTTGCAAGCGACAAATAGCGACTAGGTGTGCATCAACATTGGCGAAAGTGTACAGAAAGATGGCGAAAGTGTACAGAAAGATGGAGGAAAGGTGAAAGCACAGAAGTTCTAGGCGACCGCCAGCCGCAGCATGGTTTCGTAATTCCGGATCAGCTGCGACGTCAGGATCCGGCCATACGGGCTGGCCGATGGCATGAGGACGAAGCCGCGGCCGCTTCCGTCCGCTTCTGGATCCGCCTGGCAGGACTTCTCCAGCAGGCGGTGAAACAGCTTCTGCTCGGTCAAGGCAATGATGGTGAAATCCTCCATGCTGAACAACTGCGCCGCCGCGCATAGCGGATCCTCGGTGTCTACCATCACGATCCCGCGCTCGCCGAGGGCTTTTTCCTCGGTTTCTTTCAGTAGTTACAGCTCGTCTGCAAAGCGTTTTTCCAGACGTTGGAACACCAGCGTGCCAAGGATCAGGATCAGTCCCGCCATGCCAAGCGAAATTGCCATGTCACTCATCTGCGGCAGTGGATACCCGAGCAGAATTGCACGATAGCCGCACAGAATACCGGTCATGGGGTTGAGGAAAAAAGCCGCCTTGAGCCATGGTGCAATATGGCTTTCCATTACGAATTCGGGGCGATAAAGCACTGGCGAGAGAAAAAACCAGGCCATTGTCAGCAGGCCGGTAACCTGCTGGACATCGCGAAAATAGACATTGGCAGCAGCCAGAAAAAAGCTTACACCGGCGCAAACCGCGATGTGCGCCAGAAGCATCACTGGCAACCACAGCCAGAGGCCCGGCAGATGGCCAACGAAGAACAGGAAAACCAGCACAACCAGCAGCGAAAGCAGGAAATTCACCAGATTAGCCAGAACCATGGACAATGGCAGGATTATTCTGGGGAAGGCGCTTTTCTTAATTAAATTTGCGTTGCCAACAATTGAACCCGCCGAGTCACCCAGACAAAGTGCGACGTATTGCCAGACAAAAACGCCGGTCACCAGCACTTCGAACGACTGGCGATCAATCAAGCGCATAATTCCAAGGAAGAGCGCGTAAATGCCAATCAGCAGGATTGGATTCAGCAGCGTCCACAGAAACCCAAGCACCGACTCTTTGTAGCGGATTTTTATATTCCGCACTATGAGGATGTGCAATAGCTCACGGTGGCTGATTAATTCTTTTATAAGCGCTCGCATATGCGTAACCTGTGGGATCATTCTACGGTTCGTTGCAGGCTCTGTCCAGAACGATGAAGCTCAGATCGGTTCGACAGGGGTTTTGATTGCGATAGCGCGTTGGCGCACGGAAAT
>JBAXJV010000205.1:0-5346 GCA_037137675.1 bacterium
CAGCAGCAGATAGCGATACGCCTGGATGGCGCCCTTCGTGTCGTTTTTGATTTGCAACATTTGGGCGTATTCGTAGGCGGCTTCCGAATAGAGCTTGGCCAGGCTGGCCGGCGGACCATTGGTGTACTGACGGAAAAAGGCATCGTAGATTTTACGTGCCTGGGGCATTTTGCTGGCGCTGTAATACGCTCTGCCCAGGGCCAGATTCATGGCCGTGGTCTCCGGAGAATCGGCAGGCATGGCCTTGAGCATCTGCTCGGCCTTGTCGAACTGTCCGCGCGTTGTGAGAATTTCAATCTGCACTGCGGCGGTGCGTGCCTTGGCGTCGGGGAACTTGGCAACCAGCCGGTCCATGATCTTCTGTGCGTAGTCCGACATGCCCAGGCCGACGAGTTTCGAGGCAAAAGTGACCTCGGTATCGATCGCGGTGTCCGCATCGGCCGCGCGGGCCGTTTTTAAGGCGGCGACGGTTAATAGCAGCGCGACGGCCAGCCCGGCACGCGTAGACAAGGTAATCATCCAGCTCATAACGCTCCTTATAAGACACTTCTGCGCCAGGCGCAATGGTTTATTAGCGATGCTCATCAATCATATATGCGGGCGCGCATCGCGGTCCAATACGCGCAGCGGCAGTTCTTCACGGCCGCCATGCGCGTAAGGCGGTGGCGATACAACCACCCGCTCCACGCTGTCCGGCGGCTCAGCGCCCGGGGTCCAAGGATTATTCCACTGCTGCGCCCGGCGCAATTCATCAGCCTGCACGGCGCGATATTCTTTACCGGCCACCAGGTAGAGAAAAACAGCGATCACCAGCAACATCCAGTCCACCTGTGCCCGTCCAAAAACCGCCCAGATTCCAAACCCCGTGGCCGCCAGCCGGCCCAGCCGGCTGGCCCAGCGTGTCGCGCGCAAGCGGCCCAGCCACGGCGTCAATGTTGCCCGCAACACCCGTCCGCCGTCCATCGGAAAAGCTGGCAACAGGTTGAAGATTAGCAATGCCAAATTGGCATATCCGGTTAGTCGCAGTAATGCCGCACTGTATTGCATCCAGCTTGGTCCGTTTTGTGAAACTGTCCATGTCCAAACCACCCCCGGCAACCCCAAAGCCAGTAGCAAACTAACCGCCGGACCGGCGATAGCCACCATGAATTCTTGCAGTGGACGACGGGGCATGGACTCTAATTGCGCCACGCCGCCAAAGGGCAGCAAAAGGATCTCGCGCACACGACATCCAAAGGCGCGGGCCATTAGTGAATGGCCGAGCTCGTGCAGGGCAATACTGGAAAAAAGCAGCACCAACAGCGCCAACCCGGCCCCCAGTGGTAACCCCTGATAGCGTATGATCCAAGGCGCAAACAACAGCAGCGTGATATGCACCCGGATCGGGATACCAAACATTTGGGCAATTCGAAAGGAGAACATGACAACGTTAATACCCGATTTCGGGTTGCAACTCAAGTGCAAGGGAAGGCATGTCAAGGGAAGGCAATGGCCAGAGCCAGACTCCTCTGAGACACCCTGTCGTCTGGTTTCTCAGGAAGGGTTGGTATGGCGCCGGTTACTGTTCACTTCCCCGCCGTCTCCAGCGCAATCAGCACATAGGCGGTGACCAGCACGGGATCGTTTTCCCAATAGCGCGCGTTTTCGTTGACCCAGTAGCCGCCGGCAGGATCGCTTTTCTGTTGCGATGCCAGCTTGACGGCAAGGGCTGTGCGCCAGACGACTGGCCCCGCCGGCGCCGGAATCGTGTCGGCGCCGTAAGCGGCGAGACATTTTGCCAGTATTTGAACAAAGTAATAATACCCCTGCTGGCCCATGCCGGGATTATCGTCCAGCGACCAATGTCTGGCGGCCCAGTCAAAGGCCGAGCGCACGCGGGGATCGTCACGTTTAACCTCAGCGTAGATCAGGCTCAGCAGTCCAGCGTAGGTCATTGAACTGTAGGCGCGGAAAACCACCCGTCCCTCTGCGTTGGTGGTCGTGGCGGCCTTGCTCTCGCCGGGCCGGTAGAAGAAGCCGCCCGCTTCGTCCTTGCCCGCCGTATCGTCGTTCTGACAGCGCGCCACGAAACGTTGCGCAGAATCCCAATCCAGATCCACTTTTGCCTCGCTGGCCGGTCGCAGATCCTCGGCCGATTGGGTGCGGCGCATGGACTCATAAGCGATCCAGGAATTACTCAAATCGGCGTAGGCCCGTCCGGTTCCGGCGTCATAGCCCATACCGCCGGCGTAAGGATCATCGCCGCTATGCTGGCCGGACGCCACGAAACGGCGTGCCTTGAGCACAATCGGCAGCCACGCCGGATCGCCTGTGGCATGCAATGCGGCCATGCAGATCGCGGTGTTGTAATTACTCATCCCGCCGCCCTTGCCTTTGACGTTGCGATAGATGCCGCCATCAGGTTGCACGCAACTGTGCAAGTAGGCCGTGGCGCGAGCGACGATCGCGGTCTTCATGGGATGAGCTCCGCGCAGGAAGGCTTCCAGTGCCAGCGCCGTGATGGCGGGGAAATCGTCGTTGGACCAGGCCCCGTTGGGTTTCTGCTGCGCGGCCAGCCAGTCCAGGCCCTTGCGGATCGCCGCCGGCGCGGCGTTGGACGCTGCGGCTGGCTTGGAGAGTTCGGCGGCCTGCGCCGCGCCCGCAGCCAGCAGAAACATCCCGGTCATAAACGAAACAACACAAATTAGCTGAGTGTTTTTCATGGTTGCCTTCCTGTTAAAACGATACGATTTACAGCTGATAGTAACAACGCTCATTATACCAAAAAAGTTCAGCAACCAGGGCGGAAATTGTGTGCTCTGAGGGAATGAGGCGATCCACGAATCCCGGGTTGGCCGTCGCGAGGTTGGGGACGGCCAGCAGCGCCAGGGCCTCGGCCTTTGGGACGCCGTAGTGTCCAACCCCACTTTCACCGGTCTCGCCCTTCCGCCAGATATGGGTAGGGCGAACCGTCACGGTGAGCCGCTGAGGCTGATAAGGTGGCTATCTCGCGCCGAGAAACAAGAACCTTAGCCGCACATTTGGGTTCACTCTCCGCCCTTCCTACAGGTGACTGAGCATCTGGAGGACGATGGGACCGAGGAGGACGAGAAAGACGGCGGGAAAAATGAAGACTACCAGCGGCAGGAGCAGTTTTACGGGCGCCTCGTTGGCGAGTTTTTCGGCGCGCTCGAAACGGCGCTGGCGCATCTGGTCGGACTGAATGCGCAGGATTTGCGCGATGCCGACGCCGAGTTCGTCGGCCTGTATCAGGGCGCTGACTACGGTGCGGACGTCAGCCTGATCAACTCTTTTGGCCATGTCGCCAAGTGCCAGACGGCGGGTTTTTCCAAGCTGAATCTCGCGGATTACCTGAAGCATCTCCTCGCCCAGTTCATCCACCTGGCGGCGTGCGGTAATGCGCTGCATAGCGGTCATGAAGTCAAGTCCGGCCTCAACCGAAAGCGTCAGCAGATCGAGCACGAATGGCAGTGCGCGCTGGATGCTATGCTGGCGGCGGTGCAGGACGCCACGCAGCCAGAGCCCCGGCCAGGCGAAGAAAAGCAGCAGAATCAGCAGTATGGACGGGCCTGACTGGCGGGACAGCACCTCGCCGGTATGGCCAGGCACCAGCGCGACAAGCATCCAGATCAGGACGCTCAGCAGTACTCCGGGAATCAGCGGCAGCAGCAGGCGCAGCGACCAGAATTCACCGGCGCTGAGCAGTCCCTGAAAACCGGCCGCGATCAGCCGGGTTTCCGTCAGCTGCAGCGTGGCCGCAAAAGAGGGACGCTGAAATAACGACGACACATGGATGGAGAGCGGAAGAAGCAAGCGGAAGAGCAGCGGCAGGCGGCGTTCTTGACGGCGTCCGTCGGCGAGCGTGATGTAGGCGACCTGCCGCAACACGCTAAGGCAGTACCACGTCGCGCCAGCGGCGAAAAGCGCCCAGAGTACGCAAAGCGCGGCGGCGATCATACGTCAATCCTCACGATTTTGCGGATTAACATGGCGCCGCAGCCCACCAGCAGCAGAACGGCGACGCAAATCGTGACGCCCAGTGTTGAGTGGAAGAAAGAGGTCATCATGCGCGCGTCGAGCAGGCTCATGGCGAAAGCCAGCAGAAACGGCATGGCGCCGACAACGATTCCCTGCAGGCGGCCTTGTGCGGTGAGCGTGCGGATGCGGCGCTCGACGCGCATGCGCTCGCGGATAGTATGGGCGATTCTGTCGAAGACCTCTGTCAGGTTGCCGCCGGTCTGGCGTGCCGTTTCGATGGCGGAAACCATCAGCATCAAGTCCTGACTGCCGACCCTAGCCTCGAGATTATTCATGGCTTCGGACATGTTCAGCCCGACGCGTGTCTCGTGCAGAAAGACGCCGAACTCCTGTGAAATGGGCGCGCGGTTCTCGCGGGCGATGGTCTCGAAAGACTGCTGAATGCTAAAGCCGGCGCGCAGGGCGTTGCTCATGGTAGTCAGCGCGTCAACAAGTTGTTCATTGAACTGGCCGAGGCGGCGGTGGCGCATAACCGCCAGAATCAGCGACGGCAGTTGCCAGCCTCCCCAGGCGAAGAGCGTGGCCACGAGCAGGCCCCGGATGATCGTGTCCAGCGTGAAGCCGCCAGCTATTCCAAAGCCGGTTACGCCGCAGGTGGCGGAGAGGGCCATGGCCAGTTCCAGAATGCGCCGCGGCGGAATGAACAGAAACATATCCTCCAGCCGCTCCGCAGTGGCGGCAGTGTAGGCGTTGGAATATTCCTCAGCGCCGGCTTTCAGGGCGCGCAGTATGAACCAAACCACGCCCGCCGTGCCGCCTGCGGCTAGCAGCGGAATCAGCCATGGCAGCAGCACGATCATGACGCACGGCCTCCGGATTGCGGGTCAAAAATCGCCTGATTGATCACGATGCCTTTGGAACGGAACTCCTCCATAAAGGTTGGAACGGCGCCGGTCGGGCGGAAACGGCCCACAGTCCGTCCGTCCGGAGTGACGCCGGTTCGTTCGAATCCGTAGAGTTCCTGCATGGTGATCATTTCGCCTTCGAGCCCGACGATTTCCGAAATTGCTGTCACCTTGCGCGTGCCGTCGCTGAAGCGCGCTTCATGCACGATGAGATCAACAGCCGAGGCGATTTGTTCGCGGATGGCGCGCAGGGGCAAATCCATGCCTGCCATCAGCACCAGAGTTTCAAGACGCGAAATCACGTCGCGCGGCGAATTGGCGTGGATTGTGGTGAGCGAGCCGTCGTGCCCGGTGTTCATGGCCTGCAGCATGTCAAGCGCTTCACCGCTGCGGCACTCGCCAACCACGATGCGGTCAGGGCGCATGCGCAGCGCATTGCGCACGAGGTCGCGGATGGTTACGG
>JBAXJV010000206.1:0-5345 GCA_037137675.1 bacterium
TTCAGGAGGCCGGCATTCATCACGCCTATGCCCACTTCTGGCTCTCCTACCGCATAACCTATGAAACGCAGGAAAAGCTGATTGTATCTGAACCGTACAACAAGCGCTTCCCCGGCAAGCCGGTGAAATTTTTAGACATCGTCAGCGCGGCGGATAGCGCAGCCTATATTACGCACCCGACCATGGGTATCAAAGCCGAGGATTTCGAAACGCTCCTGCGCAGCATCGGAGGGAGCTGGCAAAAAACCAACCTCAACTGCTTTACCGTTTTTTACAATTTCAAGCCGCCCTGTGGCGACGAGCGCAAACTCCGGGAAATTCCGCGCAACCGCTGGCAGGTAACCGCCTCGATCAACGCCTCAAACGCCCCGCTGATGATGGACGGCAAAACCAACACCGTCTGGGCCAGCGCGACCGCACAGCAGCCGGGCATGACCGTCAGCGTGGATATGGGCGCAGTTCAGCCTCTGGCTAAGATCAGGCTTGACCTGGGCACCGTCTGGTGCGATTACCCGCGCGGCTCGAAAATCGAGATCTCCACCGATAACCAATCATGGCAAACCGCATTCGAATACGGCGATGTGACCGACGGCCTGTTTTGGGACAATGCCCAGCCGCGTTTTCTGGTCCACGGCGATTTTATGACCTGCACTTTTGCCCCGCTGATGGCGCGCTACGTACGCATCACCCAGACCGGTTCAGATCCGCGCTTTCACTGGACGATCGCCGAATTGCGCTTCTTCGGGCCACCGTCAATCTGAGCAGGCATGACTTCACCACAACAATTTACGCATAGATGCACTATTCCCGTCAGGCGCATGCGCAGCCTGCCTTCAACCCGGAGCGAGCGGCCATCAACACACTAAAGATTATTGGCAACCGGATTTTGCAGTTCGCCCTGGAACCCTTTGCGTTCACGGCTATGACCCGTTCACAGGGTGGCTTTCTGGGAGTTCTGTTCCTGCTCGGAATCGCACACTGGTGCTTATTTATGCAGGCGGGTGAGCTGTTTTTTAATTCTGGAGACTGGGCAAAGGAATACAAATACTTCGCCGTTCTGCAGGAAGCCGTTCAAACGGGGCGCATGCCGTATCATGTGTCGGTCCCGTTGTCATTGATGAGCACCCAGCGGTTCATGGCCATTCCGGAAACGCTTTCGCTTTTTTGGCCCCCCACCCTCTTGTTAATTTTCCTGAATGTTAAACAGTTTATTCTGGCAAACACACTGATTCTGTACAGCGTCGGCTTTGCCGGGTGCCTGCTGATCCGGAACCGCTACCGGCTGTCCCCTTTTATCTTCCTGCTGCTGTTCACGCTTTTCAACTTCAATGGCTACATCACCGCGCATCTGGCCGCCGGTCATTCCATGTGGGTTGGCTATTTCTTCCTGCCGATGATTGCATATTTTCTGCTGAAAATACTCGAGCAGCAGGATGGCTGGGCCGCCTCGGGCTGGCTGGCCGCCAGCCTGTTTGGCATGCTACTGCAAGGCGCCTTCCATATGTTTATCTGGTGCCTGATGTTTCTAGGGCTGGCTCTGATTGGCACGCGAGGATTCCGGCCGCGCGCGCAAATCCTAACCGCCATATTGCTGGGCATGCTCCTGTCCGTGCTGCGCTTGTGGCCGGCCTTATTGCTGGGCAATGTCTCGCGCGGCGTCGAATCAGGCTACAATTCGTGGAGGCTGTTCCTGAATGCCTTGATCCGCATTCAGCCGTGGGATCTGCAAATCAGGCCTGGCATATTTTTCTGGGAATATGACTTTTACATCAGCGCCGCAGGGCTGTTTTTCATAGTTGTTTTCGGATTGGGATTCCGTTTTTACAGAGACCGGCGGCTGGCGGAGGTTCGCTATCCCGGCCTTGATCTTGCGCTGCTGGGGATGCTGATATTATCGGCCGGCAACAGCTACCAGTGGCTGGCGGCCCATATTCCAGTCCGGCTGCTCGCGCTGGAGCGTGTGCCCACACGGTTTCTGGTCATCCCGTTTATTTTCCTCCTGATCCCGGCCTGCATCCGCGCTCAAAAAACCATTCAAAGCATTTGCCGGAAACCGGCCTTGGCCTGGCTAGCGCTGGCGGCAGCTGGCGCACTGATGATCATGCTGGCATGCCACTCGTATCGCTGGCGCGCGGCCATCGTCAAGCCCTTCAACGACCAACAGCTGTCAGCGCCGCTGATTGTCACTCTTCCAGACGCGCTGTATATTAACCGCCTGCATGTTGCAATGGCGGTATCGCTGGTGACCGGCATGGTCTTGACGGTGATCTGGCTGGTCCGGATGAAATCTGGGCGGGAGGGGCGTAATTGATTCTAACTTTTCTAAGGCGGCATGGACTGCTGACCGGTGCCATGCTCATGACCGCCGTTGCCTTGGCGGCCATCACGCTGGCACGCCACCTGCGGATAGCATCGGCTTTTGATCTGGCGCTTTTCGACTCGGCGCTCTGGAGCTTCCGGCACGGCGACGGCTTCCGCGTCAGCCTGGAATGTGTTAACGCGCTGACCTATCCGCATCATTTTTTCGGCGAACACTTTGCTCCGATCATGTATCTGCTGGCCTGGCCCGCCGCAATCACCAGCGGCCCGCAAGTCCTGCTGATATTACAGGCGCTGGCCATCGCCGCTGCCGCATGGCCAGCCGCCATGCTGGCCCGCCGCATGACTGGTTCAGCAAAGATCGGGACGCTCGCAGGAATTGTCTGGCTGGCCCAACCTTCACTCTGGCAGGCGGCCTTCTACGATTTTCATGTGGAAACCTTTGAGCCGTTGTTCCTTTTCGCTTTTGCCGCCGCATTTTTGGCCGGCAACCGGTGGTGCTGGCTTTGGGCGATCTTGTATTTATCCTGCAAGGAAGATGCGCCGGTATACTTCTCGGTAATCGCCGTAATTCTAGGCTGGCGCAGCGGACGGCGCATGCAAGGCTTAACGCTTGCCGCGCTGGCGTTGATCTACGCCGGAGCTGCCTGGTTTTACATCATTCCCGCTTTCTCGAGTACAGGCCAGCCGTTGCATATGGGACGCCTGCTTACGCCACAGACTTGCGGTGGAATCTGGACATGGTTGATCACGGTTGCCTGGGATAGTGGACGCTGGATACCATTTTTACGGATTTTAGGGGCCATGGCTTTCCTGCCGCTGCTGGCTGGCGCGCTTGTATTACCAGCTGGCATGGCACTGGGGGTCATGTGGCTTTCGGCAAATCATTATCAGTCAACACTTGCCGTGCATAACCCGTTCACCTTCACTCCACTTCTTTTTCTGGCCGCGCTCGCAGGCGCCGGACAGCTTGTCGCATGGATGCAAAACCGTTCGCGCCGCGCCCGGCAGGTTGTTTTAACCATCAGCATAACTTTGCTGCTGGCGGGACTTTATTCCGGCTGGTCAGTAGTCCCTGCATTGACCGACGCCGCAGGTGGCGGCACACCACGAAGCAGGCGTGAAAGCCGCGCGCTGCTCGCCACTATTCCGCCGGATGTTCCTCTGACCGCCGCGCTGACTCTGGCACCGCACCTGGCACGCCGTACGCAGCTTACCCTGCTTCTGTCGCCAGCCTGTAAAACCGAGTGGCTTGTTACACGGCTGGATGGCGAGACTTACCCATTCCGTGACAACGCGCACTTTGACTGGCTGATCAACACCGTGCTTGCCACCAATTCCGCCTTCGGACTGATTGCCGAAAATGATGTGGTGGCCATTTTCCGCCGCGGGGCGCCAACTGCCGCCAACGCGGCGCTGGCTTTACGCCTCGGACACTCCATTCGCGCCACGCAATTCTATCATCAAACCGGCGCGCGCATTACCGACGATCAGGCTGGCGGCCTGCGCGCCTGGCGCTGCAAGCCGCGAGATCGCGAGGGAGCTTTTATTTTTGGCCCCTATTTAGAGCTCCCAGCTGGCGACTATCAAGTCAGCTTCCGCCTGCGTGGCAAAGGGCACACCAAATTGCCATATGCCCGTCTCGATGTTTCAGAAAACCAGGGGCGCGCGATCCTCGCCGAATACCTGCTGACTGGCGACACCGGCGGTTATCGCGAAATCACGCTGCGCGCGCAACTGACCGGCAATGGCCCTGTCGAATTCCGCGGCTTCAAAATCGGCAAGGGCGAAATCGTGATCGAACGCGTAAGCTGGCGCCGGATAAATTGAAACCGCCTTGGCATTACAAACGGGGATAACAAAATGCTGGAAAACGCGCCTTTATTGAGATCACTGCTCGGATTCTGCGCGCTGATACAAGTCGCTTTTTTGCCGGGTTATTTACTGGTGCGCGCCCGGCGCTGGAGCGACGGCGCACTGCAGAACTTTTTGCTGTCATTCGCGCTCAGCCTGCTGATTAATTTTTACCTTGTGACCGTGCTTGTGGCGCTGCGTATTTATATCACCCCCGTGGTGCTCGGCATTTTCGCTCTGGAGCTGGCAGCCGCGCTGGCCTGGCTGCGGGCTGACTCGCACTCGCAGGCAACCGCATGCTGGACATCCGACATCGCCCGCATCACCGGCTTTGGCGAGGCTATCTGGCGCGAAGGCTGGCTTGTGCGTATCGTAAAACTGGCTGTTATCGTGCTGGCTGCGCAGGTTTTACTGGAAGCCAGCCGTGAAGTCACGGGACGCTGGGGTGATATTTTCAGCGTCCATGATGAAGTGACATCCTGGAATCGCTGGGCGCTGAACTGGGCCGCGAATTGCTGGCCTGACCGCACGATGGGCTATCCACAGTTGCTACCCGCGAACATTTCGCTGACATATCTTTTCCTTGGAACCGATCATATCTGGATCTTTGCTAGGGGGCTGATGCCGTTTTTCCCAGTGGCAATTCTGTTGCTGTTGGTGGATCTCGCGCTGCGCACCCGACAGTTTGGATTTGTGCTGGCCATCATCTTTACCTCGTATTTAACTAAAACCATTGTCCATGACGCCCGCGTGATGGGGTACGCCGATGGTCCGCTGGCTTTTCTGGTCGCGGCGGGACTATACGCCTGCATTATTGAATATCTCACCCCGACGCCAACCACTGACGGGCAGGCGCGCAAACATTTCCTGGCCCCAGTTCTGGCCGCCGCAGCAGCGCTTACCAAAATCACCGGCTGGTTTGCGTGCTTTGCGCTGGCGCTGCTGGCCTGGCGGTGGCGCACCGCACACTCAACCGCGCCATCAACAACCTCCCGCTGGATAACGCGCTGGCTGGCTCTCGCCATGCTGCTGCCGCTCCCATGGTACGTTTTTTCCCAGATCTGGCTGGTTAGTCCACTCGACGCCCAAATCAATTCGCATGAAGTGCTGATGTTTTCACACCGCGGGCGGGACGTCGCGGAGCGTTTGGCATTCGGCGTAAAAATGCTGGT
>JBAXJV010000207.1:0-5321 GCA_037137675.1 bacterium
ACTGGAATGTCTCCCGTAAGTGCCGCGATTTCAAATGCCCTCGGCATAACTCCAGATATCGCCATGAGCCAGGCCGCAGTCGGCAAGGTGGCCTCCTACCGGCGCGAAGGGCGCAAAGCCCCGCTGGACTGGGGCCTTGACCGCGCCGGCAACCCCACGGACGATCCGGCGGAAATTCTGGCCTCAAAGAAGTTTCTGCCCATGGGCGGTCACAAGGGCGCCGGCCTGGCGCTGGTCTTTGAAATGCTCACCGGGGCGCTGGCCGGCGGCGTCCTTTGTTACGAACTCGCGAAGGCCGATCCCAGCGGCACGGATGTCTTCAGTTCCAAGCTCTTTCTCGCGCTCGATCCCGCAGCGTTCGGGGACCCTGCCCGCTTCGAGGAACGCGTCGACGACCTGCTCGCCTATCTGCAGGCGGCGGCGAAGCCGGGCGAGGTGCTTCTCTATCCCGGCCAGCACGGTGGCCGCATCCGGGAAGCCAACCTAGTCAGCGGCGTCCCCGTCCACAACGCCATCATGTCCGAACTGCAGGCGGTCGGCGTCAGCCTGGCGGGAAGCGGAGTCGACGCATGACGGCGACACCGATGGCCAGCAAACGGGGCGCTGCCAGGGCTGCAGCCACCGGGCCTTTCCGGACGCGCACATTCCCCATCCCGGCCACGCCCGACCCGCTGATCAACACTCCGCTCCTGAGCCTAGGCGTAGACCGGCGGGGCGTGGAGCGCTTCTGGATTTCCAGCCTGAACCACGGCGCCGGCTGCATTGGCCTGCGGATCGACGAGCGCGGCAACTGCCGCACCTACCCTTTCCCGTGGATGCACGAGGGCTTTCATGGTGCCGTCCAGGCCGGCCCGGAGGAACTCTGGCTCTGCGGTCGCCTGGACCGCATGGTCGTGTTCAACCTGCGCACCGGCACCTACAAGCACTTCACTACGGGCGTCAACAAGGAGCGTGTCTACGAGGGGATGGTCTATGATCGCGCCGCCGGCAAAGTGCTGGTGCTGGCCAAGCCCTACCACGGGGAAACGGAACTGCGACCGACCCTGGCCGTGTCGTTTGACATCCGCGCGCGCCGGACGGTCAAGGTGCACGAACTGCGGATCGCGGAATGCGTGTCGCGCGTTTCGTTCCCGAACGGGGATGGCACCTACAGCCTGGTGGTCCAGACACCGGGCGAAGTGCTGCTCCGCTGGGACCCGCGGACCGAAGATATGGAGGCGCGTGTCCTCTCTGCCAGCCCGGTGTGGTGCCAGGATGGCGCGGAGAAGAAGACTTGCCGGTTGTTCAGCGACGAGCAAGGCCACTGGTATTTCCCCGGCTACGGCTGGTATGACCCGGCGCGCCGGTCGTTCGCGACGCGGGCACCCCGGCCGGCGCGGGAAATGGCCTGGTTCGGCCGCCGCGGCCACCGCGTCTTCGGCGCCCTCAACGAAGGCGACAATCTGTCCGTTCACGCTTGGGATCTCCATAGCGGCCGCGTTGATTTCCTGTTCAGCATCCCCGATGCCGATGTCTTCAGCCTCGTGCTCGCCAGCTCCGGGCGCATCGTTGCCGTCAACTGCTTCGGTGTGTTCTACCGGTTTCACGCGGAGACCGGCGCGCTGGAAGCAACGCGCCCCCTGCCGACCGGCAATATCTCGCCGGTGATGGCGGTCTGCCGCACCGACCACCATCACCTCGTCGGCGGCCCGTTTCTGGGCTCGCGTTTCTGGGACCTGGACCTGAAGACGGGGCAAGGGCTTGACTGCGGCCGCGCGCAGAAGAACTGGGGCCACATCACCGCCATGGAAAAACTGGGCGGCAGGATCTACTTGGCCACGCACCCCACCGGCGAACTGATGGAGTACGATCCGGCCCGCGCGCCGCGTTTCCCGGAGAATCCCCGCACCGTGGCCGACGCGCCGGGCGGCATGCGGCCGGTGGCCATGACCCAGGACGGGCGCCATGTCTACTATGCCTGCAGTAATGAATATGGCCGGTTAGGCTCCGTGCTGGCGCGCTACGACACCCTGCTTGGCAGCGCCAGCTACGCGGTCAATCCCCTGCCCGATCTGCAGATCCACAGCCTCGTCCACGACCGCAAGGGCCAAGCCCTCCTGTGCGGCACCACCTACCACGGCGACATCATGCGCTGCGTACCATCCACGGATGTCTGTCGCCTCGCGCAGTTCGACGCCGCCACGCTCGCGGTCCGGCGTTCGGTGGCCGCGCCGCGCGGGTGGCTGATGGTCAGCGTGGCGGGGCCGCTGGATGCCGACCGCTGGCTCTGCCAACTCTACACCACGCTCTCGGGCGGCCCGGAGAAGTGGATGATCCTGGAACGGCGCCGGTTCGCGCAGTTCGCCGACAGCCCGCAACGGGAGTTCCCGCCGCAGAGCCGCGGCGGCGCGCTCTACGCCGGCAAGCCCGGCCTGTTCCTGCTGAACGTGGATGACCGCATCGAGCTGTGGGACATGCGCCGGCTCCGGCCGCTGCGCACGGTCTTCCGCCCGTTCGACGTCGCCCGCTATGACGGCTACCTGTTCGCGGTACAGGGCAAATCCCTGGTCATCGTGCGGTCGAAGGAACTGGTGGTCGTCGAAGACTGCCTCGGAGGAAGGTAAATGGCAACGCTGTCCGGCCTGATCAAGCCCCGCTCCTACCGCATGCCGCGGACCCGCGATCCCATCGTGAACACGCCGCTCCTGAGCCTGGGGGTCAACGCGCAGGGCGTCGAGAGCTTCTGGATCTCCACCTATAACCGCTGTGTCGGCTGTACGGGTCTGCGGGTGGACGAATGGGGCGAGTGCCGCACCTACGCGTTCCCCTGGCAGCACGAGGGGTTCTACAGTTCGGTCCATGTCGGCGGCGATGTGCTCTGGCTCTGCGGACGCCTCGACCGCGTGGTGACGCTGAATCTTAAGAGCGGCCAGTTTACGTCCTATGATACCGGGGCCCCCAAATCACGGGTGTTCGAGGGCATGATCTACGACCCGCCCACCGGCAAGCTGCTGGCCGTCAATCATCCGCACGCCGTGTCGTTTGACATCCGGGCGCGCAAGACCGTAAAGGTTCACGCGATCCCGACCCCGGAGGGCATCTCCCGCTTCTCCTTTCGCAACGGCGACGGCAGCTACAGTATGGTCGTGCAGATCCCCGGCGAGGCGCTGCTGCGCTGGGATCCCCGAGAGGAAACGATCGCGGCGACCCCTCTTTCCGAAAAGGCGGTCTGGACCCAGGACGGCATGGAAAAGCGCACCTGCCGGCTGATCAGTGACCAGCATGGACGCTGGTATTTCCCCGGCTACGGCTGGTACAATCCGGGCCGCCGGGAATTCGAGCAGGATGGGCCGAGGCCGGAACGGGAAATGGCCTGGCTCTTCCGCGACGGCGACCGCGTGATCGGGGCACTCAACGAGGGCAGCAACCTTTCCGTCCATGCGTGGCACTGCGCCTCGGGACGCGTCGAGTACCTGCTGACGCTTCCGATCTGCGACATCTTCAACGTGAACCTGACCCGCTCCCGCCGTCTCGTCGCGGTAACCGGCGACGGCATTTTCCTCCGGTACGACCTGGAGACGCTCGCGCTTGAGGCCACACGGCGGCTGCCCACCGCGAGCATCGGCGACGCGATGGCCGTGTGCCGCATCGGGCGCGAGCGCCTGATCGGCGCGCCGTACATCAGCTCGCGCTTCTGGGAACTCAACCTCAAGACCGGCCACGGCACCGATTGCGGCCGCGCCCAGGAGGGCTGGGGTCAGATCGACTTCATTGCGAAGGTCGGCGCCAAGGTCTACATGGGCGCCTATGCCGGCGGCGAACTGCTGGAGTACGACCCGCGCCGCCCGCCCTGCTTCCCGGACAACCCGCGCCTGGTGGCCGATCCGCCGCGCGGCATGCGCCCGATGGCCTGCACCAGCGACGGCCGCAACCTCTACTACGCCAGCACCAGCGACTACGGCACGCTGGGGTCGACGGTCACCCGCTACGATACCGTGACGGGCCGCGCGCACTACGCCGTCAACCCGCTCCCCGACCTGTCCATCCGCAGTCTGGTGTACGATCCCAAGGGCAAGTCGCTGATCTGCGGCAGCACCTTCCACGCCGACAGCATGGGCTGCGCGCCGGCCACGCAGACCTGCCAGGTGGCGCGGCTGGATGCCGCGACACTGGCGGTGCGCGAGGTTGCCGCGGCACCAGCCGGCACGGTCCTCGTCGCCGTGTGCGGCCCGCTGGACGCCGGCCGCTGGCTCTGCACACTGCACGCCTACCCCGCCGGGCCGCCGACGCACTGGCTCGCACTGGCCGCCGACGGCTTTGCCGAGTTCCACAACCAGGGCCGGCATGACTTCCCGCCGGACTTCCGCGGCAGCATCGTCTATGCCGGCCGGCCCGGCCGGTTCCTCCTGAATATCGATGACCGCATCGAGGTCTGGGATATGCGCCGCGGCAAGTCGCTGCGCACGGTCTTCCGCCGGTTCGACCCCGCGCGCTTCGACGGCTACCTGTTTTCCGTCCAGGAGCAGTCGCTGATCGTCCTGCGCCAGAAAACGCTCCTGCTCGTGACAGACTGCCTGAAGGGGATCTGACGCGGTGCGGCCCTGCCGGTACGGGTCAAGATCAGCCATGTTCATGGTTTTCCCGAACTGCCCGCGCCAGATGAATGCCCGCGCCAAATGCCGGTCGAGACGACCGACCTCCGTTTCACATATATAAGGACAAAAGGCCGATCAGTATTCACACGAAAAACCGGAAGAGTCATTCAATCTGGGATTTGACCAGGCACGTGGACTGACTGTCGGCGCTGCCGACAAGTTGGGCACAGTGTATCTTTATCAGCATGCATCTATCAGGTGACTGCCAGCCTGAATGGCTGAAATTCAAGCCCAGCGACAGGTATATCGCGAAGTGCCGGACCCGATGGCATACACCGGTTTGTTTCCCGCCGGCTTGCCATCTGCCGCCAGCACCGCCTGCCGACTCTTCACCGGCAACGTCACCTGGGCGGTCGTATTCGCCGGCACGGTCACTTCCAGCACGAACTGCTTTTTGCGAATACGCCAGACCACTTTCACGGCTCCATAGGGCGTCAGATGTTCGGCCCGTACCCACCGGAGATTTCCGGCCGGTTGCGGACGGATGATGATGTGTTTAAATCCCGGCTGCCGGATATCGGGTTGAATCCCCGCCAGGTTGCGGTAAAACCAGGCACTGATGTCCCCGAACATGATGTGATTATGACTGTAGCTCCCCTTCCAGTCTTCCCATAGCGTATTGGCTCCTTGCTTTTTCCACCAACCGTATGAAGGATACCGGGTCTGGGTCGCCAGCTGGTAGGCCAC
>JBAXJV010000208.1:0-5285 GCA_037137675.1 bacterium
CTCCAGAATTTCCGTGAAGGTAAGGTTTCGATACGGCGCTTGTCAATGATATTTTTTTGGACACAAAGGACACAAATGCATTGACAAGGCGCAATGGATTTGCTTCCATGCGGCCCGATGAAACAACTCGCCTTCCATGTTCGGTCCCGCGCGGACGGCTCACTGACGGAGCAAGTGGTGAGGGGGCTTCAGGCTGTGATCCATACCGGGCGGTTTGCGGCGGGGAAACGCCTGCCCACCCTGTGCGAAATGTCGGCCGAACTGGGCGTTAGCATGAATACGATGCGGCACGCCGTCGCCGGGCTGGCTGCCGAGGGCGTGCTGGAGGTGCGGCGCGCCACGGGCATTCGCGTTCGCGCAACCCATGAGCCGCGGTTCCGGGCGCATGTGCTGTTTGTGTCACAAGCTTCGCCGTCCGCCTACTACTATGCGACCCGAAATTATGCTTTCCTTGAGGTCCTGCGGGGACAGGACATTCATGCCACCACCGTCCACGTCAGCGGCCGGGAGCACGACCTGGGATTCCCGGCGGTGCGGCATGTGCTTGCCACCCAACCAGCGACCCTGGCGGTCCTCGACGGCGAGGCACTGGGGCAGAAGCCCCGGCTCCAGAAACTCCTGGCCGAGCGCGGCGTCCGCTTCGTCCAGACATGGAGCCGCACGCCCGCGCCGGCGGCGGCGGACTCGCTGGCCCTGGACATCGCGCCCGCGTTTCAACAACTGGCCCGGCATTGTGTCCGCTGCGGGAGGAAGAAGATCATCGTCTTTCTTTCGGGACTGATGGACGAAGCGTGGGTTGGTTTTCGCGATGCCGCGGGGGCCGCCGGCCTTCAGGCAAGACGCGAGGTGATCCCGCCCCCGCGGCGTGAGGGGAGCGTCGAAGTCGGCGTGGAACGCGCCGGCCATGCGACCCTCACGCAGTGGGTGACGCAGGGCCAAATCGAGCGGGGCCAGTCCCTGATCGTCAGCGCGGACGACTACTTTACCCGGGGCGCGTTGACCGCGCTGCACGAAGCCGGCTGGCAGGTCCCGCGCGACATCCAGCTGGCGACGCTGGTCAACTTCGGGCATGTGCCGGTCACGGGAATCCCGCTGACCCGCATCGAGATGTATCCCGTCCGGGACGGCGAGGCGATGGCGCAGGTGGTCCTGCGGAACCTGACCCCGCACAACCGGCGGCACAAGCCGCTCGTGGTGCGCCCGCGGTTCGTGGTCGGCGAGAGCACGCGACGGGTGGCACTTGGAAGAACGACCAGGGACCGCCTGAAGGCGTGACACCAGCGGGAACACGAACAGAGACTGGGGTTGGTGTATCGGCTTTCCCACGGTCCGCCGTAGCCTTGGCAAAGGTGGAAGCCGGTCTTCGAAATGTTCAGAGGCCATAACTGCAATTGCTGGTCACGGCAAGAGGAGCAACAATGAAGAGAATGAAGAGCGTGAGTCTTTTTCGGGCGACAGAGGTGTTTTCGCTGTCTTTACTGGTGACCACGGCGGTTCACGCCGCAGAATATGCCATCCCCCTGCCCGAGTTGCTGAATCACCATTGGCAGCACGAACTGGTCACCTACCCCTTCTCCGCGGAGAAAGACGCGTGCGCCGTGAATTCGGTGCGGTTGACCGGTCCCGGCGGTCCGGTGCCGGTCCAGCTTGCCGATGTGGAACTATGGCCGCAAACCGCGTCCGTGAAGTCGGCCACCATCGCCTTCGTCGTGGAGGAGCTTCCCGCGCTGGCGACGCAGACCTATACGGTAGGGTATGGTCCCGCACCCGTGGTTAAGGCCGCCGCCGTGTCCGATCTGACGGTGAAGGCGGGAGCTGACCGCGTGGAAGCGACCAGCAGCCGCTTCGGTGTGCGGCTGCTTCTGGGCGAGAAGACCTACGATCCGCCAGCGGCCGCGTCCAATGTGCCCGGACCCGTTCTGGCTATGCGCCTCGCCGACGGCACGTGGTTCGGCGGCAGCCGCCTCTATGGAAACACGCCCATTGCCGGGTATTCCGCCATGCTCACGGAAGCCGGGCCGGTATTCGCCCGCGTCGAGTGCCGGTACCGCTACGCGGATGGCCGCACCAACGCCGTCACCGTGCAGTTGAACTCGCAGGGCGACCGGCTCTACTTCAATGATGGCAACTCGGCGTTGAGCGAATCGAACGGCTGGGATCTGACGCTCAACGGGTTGCCGGCGCTGGCGTTACAGTACATGCCGGAACAGGGCGCTAAACAGCCCAAGGCACATCTGATTCAAGGCGACTGGAAGGAAGTTCTGCTGGCGGATTGTCCGGCGGGGCTGATCGCGAAACTATATCCGTGGGGCGATTGGACAGATGAATTTACGCAGACCACGTTGTTCCTGGCGTTCCCGAATGAGCGCGAATTGGTGATTCGCCGTTTGAATGCCGGCGCCTGGGTGCGACCGGGCGGCGGAATTTCGCTGCAGCAGGCCGCCGTTCCGCTGCTGAAAGCGGAGGATGGCACGGTGTTCTTGCACGTGAGCGCCGGCACTGACCAGCGGGTTTGGACGGTCGGCGAGAATGCCTCAGCGAAGGCGAAGCTGGCGCGGGTGCTCGCCCCCCGGAATGTGATGCAGGATGAGATGGAGGACTTGAACTTCGTCAAGGACATGGTGCTCGATTGGCCCGACAGCGGGAAAACGCACCCCAATCTATTTTTGAGCGCAGAAGAGTTTGCGGCTGCCGGGGCGCGCAATCCGGTCGCGCTGAAAACGTTGCAAGACGTGAAGACCCTGCGCGAGTTGCTCGGCTCGTATGTGTTTTTCGACACGATGCGCCAGGGCGCGGCGGCGATCTGTCTCTACGACGCGATCATTGATTCGAATCTGATCACGCCCGCAGAACGCAAACTCTTCCGGTCGCAGATGGCCTACCTCGCCTACCGGCTGGCGAGCCCGGCGAATTGGTCCACGGCGCACGGTTACAACTCCGGCAACCCCAACATGACCGTGGCGCACATGGTCAATCAGGGTCTGGCGGCATGCGTACTCAGCGACCACCCGATGGCGAAGAAGTGGGGCGAGCCGACGGTGGCGGCCATGGACAGTTGGCTCAACCGGCTCGATTCAGCCGGGCATTGGCCCGAGAGCTCCGGCTACGCGCGCGTGGCGGAGGCGAAGATGGTTTACGCCGCCATCGCTTTGCATCGCGCGGAACTCCGCCCGTTCCTGAGCGATCCGCGGTTCAAGCGCATGGCGCTTTATTTTGAGCGCACGCTCACGCCGCCGGACCCGCAACGCCCGGCGAAGGGGACGGTCGGCGGCAAGCCGTTCGCCCCGCGCTGCACGCCGCCCTATGGACGGGGCGGCAATGGCCAGACCGTTGGCCTCGCCGGCATGATCGCGAGCGCGACCGCCAAGCTGGACCCGGCGTTCTCCCGCCTGATGCAATGGAGCTACGTGGCCGGCGGGTTGAGCACGTATTGCGGCGAAGCGATGTACGGGTACGACCAACTCATTTCCAATCCAACGCTGCCGACGGAACAACCCACCACCTGGAATTCGGAGTTGCTGCCCAGCGTGGGCGCGCTGTTCCGTAGCGGCATCGGGACGAAGGAGGAAAACTACCTGCTGCTCGTGTCGAAGAACGCCACCAACCCGGACGGCGAAATCTGGCCCTCCGAGGTCGGCGCGCTCACGATCTGGTTCGACCACGGCCAGCCGCTCACGCGCGAATTCCCGGCCGGCAGCCTCTATCCGAACCTCCACGGCCTACTGCTCAATCGCGTGCTGTTGGCCAACAATTACAAGCAAGGCGGCAAGGCGCGGGAAGAAAGCTATGCCGGACCGGAAACCATGACCGGGTTCGCCACGCTGCCGCGCCTCGACTACATCGGCGAGCGTTACACCTGGCAACAGAAGCGGAGCGCCTTCGGCGCGCCGCCCCCGACTGTGCCGGACTTTCCGACGGTCGCGCGCGAGGGCGATCTGCCCAAGGAGGGGGTGACCTGGCACCGTCAGGCGCTGTACGTGCGCGACGCCGCGCCGGGCGGCAAGAACTACCTCGTCCTGCGAGATACCTTGCTGGGCGGACAGCCCACCCAATGGCAGTTCTGGACGCTCTCGAAGAGTTTGTCGCGCGTGGATGACAATCACTATGCCACGGTTGGACAATTCGGCGTGGATCTCGACTACTACATCGCCAGTCCACTCGGGACTCCGCGGCAAACGCTGCGCCACGCTTACGACGCTCCGACGATGGGATCGGTCGGCGGTTTCCGTTGCGAGCAGGATCTGATGCACCTCCAGATGCCTGGCGACGGCGCGTATTTTGTCGCCCTCGTCCCGCGCGCCACAGGGGAAAACGCGCCGACGTTCACGACGCTCGGCGATGGGAAGGTGATTAAGGTCGGTAACGACTACGCATTTCTTGCCGACACGTCCAGTCACGCGATCGCGGAAGGCGCGGTCTTTGCCGGCACGGTCGCGAGTATCCAGGATCGTACGAACGGACTCGTGCTCGCGTTGGGCGCGGAAGGTTCGGTGGCGTACAAGACTTATGGAATTGCAGCGGCGATGCCGGCATCGCTCCAAATAGACGCGAAGATGTTGACCGTCAGACTGCCGGCAAAACACGCGGCCGGGCTTGTGACGGTTACCGCGCCGAAAGGGTGGAAGGTCGAAGGAGTACCGGCCAAAATTAAACAGAACGAATATCAACTCGAAGTTCCCGCCGATGTGCCGGAGGCGCGCTTGATTCGAACCAAGTAGTCGCGGGAACTCATAAACTCATCAAAACATAAAGAAGTGCAGGGTCTGAGATTTCGTATGAAACCAAAGATAGCTTTCATCGGTGCCGGCAGTTTTATCTTCGCGAGGAAGATCATGATCGATTTGTTCAGTTTCGCGGAACTGCGCGAGGCACAGGTTGTGTTGATGGATGTGGACCAAGGACGCCTTTCCGAAGCGGCGGCGCTGGCCAGCGCGCTCCAGAAACAGGTGGCACCGGGGGCGACACTCCTGGCGACCACGGACCGGCGGAAAGCCCTTGAAGGGTGCGATTTCGTGATCGCCATGTTTGAGCCGCATGGCCTTGAGGCCCGCAAGATCGAGGTTGATGTGTCGATGCGCCATGGCGTGCCGCAGGCAATTGGGGACACGCTCGGGCCGGGCGGCATCTTCAAGGGGATCCGGACGGCGACCGTGATGCTGGAGATTGCCGCGGACATGGCGGAACTATGTCCGCAGGCGCTGCTGATGAACTATGTGAATCCCATGGCCATCAACTGCTGGGCCGTGAATGAGCTGACCTCCGTCCGTTGCGTCGGGATGTGCCAC
>JBAXJV010000209.1:0-5281 GCA_037137675.1 bacterium
GACAGCCTACAGCCTAAACCGCTACAGCCTTGGCGTCCCTGTGGGACGCCAGTGATCGCAAATAAAAAGTTCATGGCAGCTCTCGCGGCGTCTGCATGCCGATACCTCCGCTGTTTTCCCTTCAGTCTAACAGCCTTCAGACTATCCACCTTGTGCAGTTACCACTGCCCTTGCTATCCCATCCCGCCCTCCGCGTCAACACATGCTTGACGCTTTCTTCTACAACAGCAATTTGTTATAATGAACGCATGTTCAAGGCGCATTTCAGTCTGGGCGTCTGCACGCTGGCGGCGGCGATGAGTACGCTGCAGGCCACCCCTGCAAACCGGCTGGCAGCAGCTAGCCTGCAAGGCGATGAACTGGTCTGCCATTACACCTTTGCCGACCCGGTGATTGTAAGCACAGACGCTGGCGACCGGGTGCAGGTGGCGGATGCTGAAGTCGTGTCGTCGCCAGGCGCGCCGCTGCTGCCGCACTACGCGGCCCGCATCCTGATCCCCGCCGGACGCAGCGTTCTGGATGTCAGCGTCGAGCCCCTTAACACACGGCAGTTGGCCGGCGTGCTGCGCATCCCGCCGGCCGCCATTCCGGTCCCGTTGTCGCGCCCGAATTTGCTCCAGCCACTTCGCCCCAACTCCGCTATCTACGGCAGCGACGACCTCGTCCCGGCAACCGCCGGCGGGCAAATCGCCACGCTGACCAAACACGGACGATCAATCGTGCTGGTACGCCTGAACCCGATCCAGTACCGGCCGCAATCGGGCCGCGCCTGGTTCACTCCAGACTTTACAGTTACTGTCACACTCCAGCCGCTCTCCGCCCGCATGGCAGTAGTGGTGCGCACTGCACTGGCGCGCAGTCAGCCCGGCGATCGCGATGACCTCGCCCTTTCCGTGGACAACGCCGGGCAACTCGACATACCTGCACAGGCGGCAACCAGTTCCGCCACCACTCTCGCCGCAGCCCCGCTCAGCAGCGTCCTGCCACCCGGCAAGGTTGATTACCTGATCGTCACCGATGCCAATCTGCTCGCCGCCCCGCCGCCTTTTAATTTTGCGGCCCTCTGCGCAGCGCGCCGCGCACAGGGACTGAACGCCACCAACGTCACGCTGGACTGGATTACCGCCAACTACAGCGGGCTGCGCCCCGACGGCACCACGGACACCCCCACACGCATCCGGAATTTCATTGCCGACGCGTACGCCACCTGGGGAGTTCGCTATCTCCTGCTCGGAGGCAACGTGGATCATGTACCGGCACGCCAGTGCTATGTAGATTCGAAAGCCGGCTACGTCACGACCATGCCCGTGGACCTGTACTACGGCTGCCTGGACGGCACCTACGATGGTAATCGCAATGGCATTTACGGCGAACCTGATGACGGCGAAAGCGGCGGCGATGTTGACCTTAGCGCCGAGGTCTATGTTGGACGCCTATCCGTGGCCAACGCGCAGGAACTTGCCAGCGCCGTGCGCAAACTTCTGGCCTACGAGGCGCAACCCGTCGCCGCACTTACCAACATCTGCATGGTCGGCGAATATCTGGGCTTCGGCGGCATCTCTGAATACGCCACCGCTACCATGGAACAAATCCGGCTGGGCGGCACTTACGACGGCTATAACAGCGTGGGCTTCGGCAATTCGCAGTGGTCCAATCTCTGGGCCACCGGGCGCAACCTCTACGACAGCCCGACCAGCAGCTGGAGCGGAACAGATCTGATCCGGATGGCCAACGCCAGCGCGACCCACGTTTTCAACCACCTTGGCCATGCCAATCACAGCTACAACATGAAGCTCAACACCGGGAGTTTGTCAGGCTTCACCAATGCCAATCCTTTCTTCGCCTACTCCCAGGGCTGCGATGCTGGCGCCTTCGATTCCGCCAACTGCTTTGCCGAAGTTCTGACAACGATGGACGCCGGCGCTTTTGCCATTATTATGAACGCGCGCTACGGCTGGGGTGACTCCAACACCACAGATGGCCCATCGCAGCGCTTCAACCGTACTTTCTGGGACGCGGCCTTCGACGCAAACACCTCCCAGCTGGGCCGCATGAACCAGCTTTCCAAGGAGCACTGGCTGGCCAACATCAACAGCGAGTGCATGCGCTGGTGCTATTACGAGATCACGCTTTTCGGCGATCCAGCCACGCTCTTTGCCCGGCCCATCGTCGGCGCTTCTCCGGCCCAGGTAGTCGTGGTCAGCGCAGCGCAGACCACCAGCAACCTTCAAAGCGGGATTACCGTCAGCAACTACGTGAGCGGGATTGACGGTAAAACAGGCGGTCTGGAAATGCTCTTTTCGACCAACTGCGGAAGTAGCTGGGGGGCTTTACCGATACTGCAAGCCAGCGCCACGATCGGCTCGCTGGTGATCTCCAACGGTGCACCTTTGCCCATCGAAGCCGTCTCCTCGGGAGGACCAGGTGTGACAAATACGGTTACAGTGCGACTCAGCGCCACTAACGCTCTGCCGCTGACGTTTTGTACAAACACGCTGGTCCGCGTGCGGTTCTGGGATGGCATCAACTGGAGCCACTCCGTCACCGGCAAGCCGTTTCTGGTGGACAACGAGCCGCCCTCTTCGTCGCTGGCCACCGTCAAGGTGTCCCGCAGCGCATTTGGCAACTATATCGTCGGCCCTGCGCTCACCGCCGTCTGGAGTAACTTCACAGACCGGGGCTCCGGCATTGCCGGCTACTACCTGTCCGGCACCAACGGCGAGGGCGCCCCGTACGGTCAGTGGTGTACTGACAGCACTGGCTGCGTCAACACGCTTACGCTAAACGCCACGAATACAATTTACGTCTGGGCCCGGGACCTTATGGGCAACTGCGGCACGGCCGTGTCCGCAAAGGTGCTCGTGCTCGATCCGGGTGGCGATGCTGACGGTGACGGACTGGTCAACAGCGAAGAGGAAATTGCCGGCACGGACGCCCGCAACAGCGCGCAGTCGTTCCGGTTCACCGCAACCGGTCACTCCGTACTAGCCGCAGAAACCGGCGCAACCTACAAGCTGACCTGGGACAGCACGATTGGCAGGCTGTACAGCCTCAAAGCTGCATCCGATCTTCACAGCGCTAACTGGGACACGCTGACTACGAACATGCCGGGCACAGGCGGCACGCTGAGTTACACCGATCGCATGAACAACGCCGTCCGCCGCTTCTACCGCCTGCACGTCACTGCGCCATGACCGCATGGCGGGGAGAGCGCAAACATGCTCATGCCGGTCAACATTACGGCAGGGATGCATGACGTCCGGAATTCGAATGCGACATTGCTTGACTTTTGACGATAATTTTCGGACTCTAATGCAGGTCTGCGGTGGCGATGCCGCGTCTGCCGGTCAATTGCTCGTGCCGTTTTTTCGCCCGCCTGCTTGTAAGGAGAACTCTTAGGATGATCTCGATTCAAAGACTGCTAGGCAAAGAGGACATGTTTTTCAGCATGCTCGAACAGAGCGCCACGGAAGGCTGCATCAGCGTGCAGGCATTGGTCAAGCTGAGCAAGACGCACGATCAGCCGGGACTGCTGGAAGAGTTTATTCAGGCGCGCCGCAAGGATAAGCAAATCAAGGCGCGGATCACCGAAGCCGTATACACCACCTTCGTCACAGCGCTGGAGCGCGAGGACATTGAATTGCTTGCCAATGCGCTTTTCAAACTGCCCAAAACCATGGAGAAGTTTGCCGAACGGGTCTGGCTGACGCCGCAATACGTCTCCGGAGTGGATTTCACCCCGCAGGCGGCGTTGCTGGAACAGTCGGCCGACACAGTCCTCGAAATGATCAAAGTCATGCGAGGTGGCGGCCTTGAGAAAATAAAAATGCTTAACGACCGCCTGCAGAGGATTGAGGGCGATGCCGACAAGGTCATGCTGACGCTTTACAAAGAGCTCTTCAGTGGTCAGCACGATCCTGTCAAAGTGATTGTGATGAAGGACCTTTACGAAATGCTTGAGAAGGGCATTGACCGCTGCCGGGATACCGGAAACCTGATCTGCAACATCGTACTGAAAAACTCCTGACGCCATGACGCTCGTACTGATTGTGATTGTCGTGGCGCTGGCCTTTGAATATATCAACGGCTTTCACGATACCGCCAACGCCATCGCCACAGTGGTGGCGACCAAAGTTTTGACGCCGCGTCAAGCCGTCCTGCTGGCCGCCACGGCCAATTTGTTAGGCGCCATGTGGGGAACGGCCGTCGCCAAAACGATTGCTACCGGACTGATTGACGTGCATTTGGTGGCGATCACATCGGAAGTGCTGATCTGCGCTCTGCTCGGTGCAATTGTGTGGAACCTGCTGACCTGGTGGTTTGGCCTGCCTTCCAGTTCCAGCCATGCCCTGATTGGCGGCCTTTGCGGCGCCGCGCTGGCGGCTTCGCACAACAACTGGATGGTGATTGTCTGGTCGTTGCCGAGCAAGCTCCATTGGTATCTGGGCAAAGGGATGTTGTGGAAGGTCATTGTGCCAATGATCACATCCCCCCTGTTAGGATTTTTTCTGGCATTTTGCCTGATGGCGCTGTTGTTCGTGCTGTTGCGCAACGCGCGTCCAGCACGGGTGAGCCGGTTCTTCCGGCACGCGCAGATCGCGAGCGCCAGCGCGATGGGCTTGATGCACGGCACAAACGACGCGCAAAAAACCATGGGCATCGTGGCGCTGGCCCTGCTCGGCGCGACGCAGGCCGGACAGTTCGAAACTCTGCCGGACTGCTTGAGCTTTCTCAGAGCGACAATACCGCTGCCGGGGCAGAACGTCGAAATCCCGCTCTGGATCAAAGTGATCTGCGCGCTCACCATGGCGGCGGGCACGGCGGTAGGTGGCTGGCGGGTCATCAAAACGCTGGGTCACAAGATGGTCAAACTGCAGCCGATCAATGGCTTCGCGGCGGAAACCAGCTCGGCGCTGGTGATCTTTACAGCCACGCACCTCGGGATTCCGGTTTCCACGACCCACAACATTTCGGCTGCGATCATGGGCGTCGGGTCGGCCAAGCGCTTGAGTGCGATCCGCTGGAGCGTGGTCGAACAAATACTTTGGGCCTGGCTGCTGACCATTCCCGTCACGGCAGGCACAGCATACCTCCTGGTCCGCCTGCTCCAGGCGCTGGGATGGATGACCGGCAGCTGAAACACTTAGTTCCACGAACTGCGACATACTCACTACAAACCCGGCTTGTGATTGGGTCCAGCATAGGATAGATTACCGGCTGTTCGCGACGGGGCGTAGCGCAGTCTGGTAGCGCGTCAGCTTTGGGAGCTGAAAGCCGGGGG
>JBAXJV010000210.1:0-5260 GCA_037137675.1 bacterium
ATGTCTGTCCGGATCCACGTCAGGCGGGCGGGTCGTTTCTGGGCTTTACGATTATTTTTTCGCTGGCGGCGTTGTGGGGTACGACCGATGTTGTGGTGCACATGGGTGTACCGGAGCCAGCGCCCACGCCGGTCTCCAGTTTTGGAAATATAATCGAACGGATTATAGAACCACTGCGCACGCCGGATTTCCGGCAACTGACTTTATCCATGTCGGCGTGGGCCTTCAGCATCGGCATTATGGGGCCATTTGGCGTGCTGTTTCTGAATCGCGTCTTCCATATAGGCTACGGGGGCTTTTCGGCAACGGCGATTACCGGGGCGTTGGGGCCAATATTCGGGGGGCTGATGTGGGGGTATGTGATGGATCGCATCGGTGCGCGCAGTTTTGCCGCGATCATGATGCTGCTGGCGCCGTTGAGCCAGCTGGCCTGGTTCATGATCATGCCGGTTAACGTGACATTGCCTCTCCCTTGGCTGGCTCCGATTCTTGTGCCGCAGGCGGTGATGGTCTTGTGCATATCAAGCGTTCTGGCAGGCATTCTTTATTCCGGAGTCGGGCTGGCTCAGATCAGCCTGCTGAGCGCTGTGGCGCCAATGGGCAACCGGACGATGGCAATTGCGGTGCACTGGTGCGCCGTGGGATTGGCGGGTGCGTCGGGCCCGTTGATTGGCGGATGGATCATTGATCTGCTGGCACCCCATCCGATTACAACAATATTACCGAACGGCGCGCCGCTCGGATTCTTTCATGTTCTGGTCGCCATACATATACTGCTGGCCTGGTTCACGGCTTTGCCGCTCATGTTGCGACTGAGACGGCGTGTTGGCGAGCCGGCCTTCCGGACAGCGGTGTCGCGTCTGTATTTTGGCAATCCGCTGCGCACGGTTGGAAATATTCTGAGCATTTATAATACCATCGCGCCCGGCGGTAGCAGCGTTGAACGGGCGGACGCGGTGCGCAGGCTGGGCGAATCCAGGATGCGCATTGCCGTGCAGGACTTGATCGAAAAATTGGATGACCCAGCTTCAGATGTCCGCGAGGAAGCCGCGCTCGCATTGGGCCGTATTGGCAGCCCCGATGCTGTGGACGCGCTCGTGAAAAAGTTGGCGGATCCGCAGGCCGATCTGGCGCCGCAAATCGCCCGCGCACTGCGGCGCGCCAAGGATCCGCGCAGTGTTGATGCCCTGCTGCGGCGGCTGCGCGATCCTGACCGCGAGACAGCGGCCGAGAGCGCCCGCGCGCTGGGAGAAATCGGCGACCCCCGTGCCGCCGATCCACTGCTGGATTTATTGCATGGATCCAGCGATATGAAGGTCGTCTCGGCATCCAGCGAAGCGCTGGCACGTTTGGGGGCCATGGCCGCAATTTACGAAATTCTGCCGCGCTTACAGGAAACCGCCAATTCTGTGCTCAAGAACTCACTGGCTGTGGCTGTTGGCAATTTGCTGGGCACGCCCGGGGAGTTTTACATTATTCTGGCCAGAGAACAGCGTACACGCGGCGGTGAGGTGGAGCGGCTGGTCGGACAACTTCAGCGATCCATCGAGCGCGCCGCGCGATTGCATTTGACCGCGCAGGGAGCGCGATTGCGCGAGAAGGCTGCACGTGTAACAGACTTTTTCGAGGCCCGCGACTACAACGCGCTGCTGGAGCATCTTTTTGATCTGTCAATTGGATTGGCCGCCCTGCACTATGGTATTGTTTTCGGTGGCGATCGTGAGGATTTCGTTGAATTGCTGATCTGGCACGATACGCGTTTCGGGGTGACCGTTTGGTATCTGGACCTGTTGCGCGAAGCACAATCACAGGGCCGCGCATTGACCGACACGGAGCTTGTGCTGGGAGTCTACGCCTTGTCGAAATGGTGCGGGGTACATGAAAAAGGGGTTTATGGCAGCAAATGATTCAGAGGCCGGGCGGGCGGACAAGACTGTGGCCGGGTGGGTTGATACGCACATGCATATTGCCAGCCTGGCCCGCGAAGGTCGTGAGGCGGAGGGCGTTGTGATGCGTGCTGTGAACGCCGGGGTGACTCACATGCTGACGGTGGGGCACGATCCCGCCGCCAACGCAGTTTGTCTGGAGTCCGCCGGTCGCTGGCCGGAACGGATGCGTGCCGCAATCGGCTATGACCGGTCCTGCATCGCATCGCCTGCGCCGGACGATCTGCTGCGCGAGAGTTTCGCGTTGCACCGGAACTTGATTGTGGCGGTCGGTGAAGTCGGCCTCGACTATGCGCGAAGCCGTGACGATGCCCGTGCCCAGCGGACGCTGCTGGAGGGGCAGTGCGCATTGGCGCGTGAAGTGCGGTTACCGGTGATCATACACACCCGTGATGCGGATGAGGATACGCTGGCGATGCTGCGGGATCACGCAGCCGCTGCCGGATTAAAGGACAGGGTGGGGGTGATCCATTGTTTCACCGGAGATTCTGTTTTCGCCGGACGATTATTGGATCTGGGTTTTGCCATCAGCTTGAGCGGAATTGTAACTTTCCGCAACGCTGAACGCCTGCGCGGCGTCGCGCGCTACATACCCGCCGAACGACTGCTTTTGGAAACCGACGCGCCGTATCTTGCGCCTGAGCCGCACCGTGGTGAAGTCAACGAGCCGGCGCTGCTGCCAGTGGTCGGAGCATGCGTGGCTCGGGAACGTGGTACAAGCATTGCCGTACTGGCCGCGCAGACCGCCGCCAATGCCGCCCGCTTGTTTGCCTGGCCGCTTTAAGTCATTAGGAGAAATTAGCTATGAATCAGGTTGTTATTAAGGGACAAGGTTTTGAGCAGAATGGCCAACCCATCCGGATTCTAGCCGGCGCAATGCATTATTTCCGTGTGGTGCCTGAATACTGGCGCGACCGGATGATTAAACTCAAAGCTATGGGACTGAATACGCTTGAAACCTACGTCTGCTGGAATTTGCACGAACCGAAACCAGGCAAGTTCGAATTCGACGGACAATTGGATTTGGTCCGCTATATCGAAATGGCGGCTGAACTCGGTCTGATGGTAATTGTCCGGCCTGGTCCCTATATTTGCTCGGAATGGGATTTCGGCGGGCTTCCAGCCTGGTTGCTCAAGGATCCTGCTATGCGGGTGCGCTGCGCCTACCCGCCGTACCTGAAAGCCGTGGACCGGTTTTTCGATGCCCTGCTCACAAGGCTGGCGCCCCTGCAAGCATCCCGTGGCGGCCCCATTGTTGCCATGCAGGTGGAAAACGAATATGGCAGTTACGGCAGCGATAAAACATACCTCCGGCATCTGGCCGACGGTATGCGTAGCCGTGGCATTGACTGCCTGCTTTTTACTGCCGACGGGCCATCCGATTTCATGCTGACTGGCGGGACGCTGCCGGGGTTATTCAAGGTGGTCAACTTCGGTTCCCATTCCGAGGAGGCGTTCCGCAAGTTGCGAGAGCATCAGCCGGACGGCCCGGTCATGTGCGGAGAATTCTGGAACGGCTGGTTCGACCACTGGGGCAACATTCATCATAAGCGTGACTTGCAGGAAGTGACGCAGGTGCTTGACACCATGCTGGCGGCTGGCGCGTCCGTCAGCTTCTATATGTTCCATGGCGGCACCAACTTCGGTTTTATGGCCGGGGCCAATCACGATGGAACGACGTATAAATCCGATGTGACCAGCTATGACTACGGGGCGCCGCTCGGTGAAGCAGGGGATCCAACCCCGAAATTCTTCGCCTTTCGTGACGTGATCCGCAAATATGCGCCGGTGCCGGACGGCCCCCTTCCCGCGCAAGCTTCACGTCGCGCCTTTGGCCAGGTTGAATTAACGGAAACAGCCCGTCTGCTGGATAACCTCGAACGGCTCTCCAGGCAAGTGCGCTCCGCTGTTCCATTGACCATGGAAGCGCTGGGCCAGGATTACGGCTTCATCCACTACCGGACTATGGTCCAGGGGCCGCGCGAAAAAATGGCCCTTGAACTACAGGGGATGCACGATCGCGCGCTCGTTTTCGTGAACGGCGCGTACAGGGGCGTGATTGACCGCAATGATAAGGAATCCACGGTGCAGCTCGAATTCGGACCTGGTCAATACCAGTTGGAAATTCTGGTCGAGAACATGGCTCGGATCAACTACGGACCTTTGCTGCACGACCGCAAGGGCATCAGCGACGGCGTACGTCTGGGCAACCAGTTTCTTTTCGATTGGACCATATTTCCTCTGACGCTGAAAAATCTGCGAAAACTGAAATTCACCGCTGCTTCCGGAAACACAGGCCCGCTGTTTTATCGCGGCGTTTTCAAAGTGAACGAGCCAGCCGACACCTTCCTCGCTTTACCCGGGTGGACCAAGGGTGTTGTGTGGCTGAACGGATTTAATCTCGGGCGGTACTGGGAAGAAAAAGGCCCTCAGCACACCCTGTACGTACCGGCGCCTAAACTGCGTAAGGGCCGCAACGAGCTGATCGTTCTGGAGTTGCACAGCACCACAGCCAGAACCGTTGAATTCAGAGACGCTCCGGACCTTGGATGATCTAGCATGTCTTGAGTAGCGTTTTCACGACCAATGTTCCAAGAACATACGCCGCCACGGCTCCGATGAAGGTAACATTGAGATAGAAAAAGGCCTGCCACCATTCACCGGCCTTGATCATCTGGGCCAGTTCGTAGATCAATGAAGAGAGTGTGGTAAAACCTCCGCAAAAGCCGGTGGCCAGAAAAAGGCGCGTGGCTGGCGAGATAAGTTCCGTGCCGGTGGTGATTTGCGCAACCATGCCGATTACAAAGCAACCTGCGAGGTTGGAGCCCAGAGTCCCTAGCGGTATGACGAAAGAGTGCGCCTGAGCAAGCTGTGAAAGGCCGTACCGGCAGAGGCTGCCAAGCAAACCGCCGATTCCCACGCAGAGATATGGCCAAATGCCTTGAAACACTGCCTGACTCCAGATTGTTGTGACTAGGGACTATGGCTGCGGAATATTGATTACGAAATATCCGGTTGGGTGAATGTCCATTTGCCAGCGCCAACCTTTTGCGGCTTGCGACCAGGCAGGATGATGGTGGCCCGTGTATTGGCTGGGATCGTTACAGCAAGCGCGAAGCTCTTGTTTTCGATCTTCCATTGGCTGGTCACTTTGCCGTAACGCGTCAGCAATTCGCCACGTGCCCAGGTGATGGGTGCGCACGCGACGCTCTGGTCCGCTACGGCGGGCTTCTGAGTTGGCGGTTGCGGGCGGATGATAATATGCTTGTAGGCTGGCGCAACGGGGTCAAGTTCAATGCCGGCCACGGTGTTGT
>JBAXJV010000211.1:0-5251 GCA_037137675.1 bacterium
CCACCGCCCCCCCCTGCAAATAATACCCCGTCAACACAGGAAAACGTTTATGACTAGCCACGATGGCCAATTGGGGCACCAGCAACCCTTCGCCACGCAGCCCCAGCCAGCGTGACAATCCACCCAAGGCCTCGGGCGTCGTTGCGTTGACGTCCGGCATCTCCGTCGAACCAGAGGCTATGTCCATGCTGCGTGAGAAAAGCAGGTCGTAACCCAGCACGGAAGGCTGTAAGGCCTCGTCGAAAAGCGCAAGCACACGACGGTACGGCTCGCGAATCGTCCAGAGCCCCGAGCGCGTACCACCAAAGACATCCAGCGCCTGATTGTTCACGGCAAGCAGCGTCAGCGGTTTATCATGCGGTACGCCCGCCAGAGAACGACGCAATCGCAGGCGACCGTCAACCGTCAACAGCTCACCCGCTTGCAGCATTGGCAGGCGCGCAGCCAATCCGGCCAAACCCAACACCACAGCCAACGATAGCGCGGTTAACGCCAACCGTCCGTTGCGGTGCAAGAACCAGCGCTGCATCGCGCCCCATTCATAGGCTGCCACTTTCAGCATGGCAACAGGATACCAGCTGCAGGCTGAATTGCCAGATTTCTTACCGCCAGCCAGCCTATAAATAAATTGCGAAAAAGCATAAAAGACGGTTGACGGAAGCGCGGGTAGACAGTAGATTGATTTGCTCACAAGGACATGGTCGCGTTGTTTAACGAGGCCTTATCGGGAAGGGTCGAGTAAATGGAAGCGTACGCAGTCATTGAGACCGGCGGTAAACAGTACCGTGTTCAGGCCGGAGAATTGCTCGAAGTCGAGCTTCTTGCGGTGGAAAAAGGCGCACAAACGGACTTGACCAGTGTTCTGGCACGTTCTGATGGCGTTGCGTTGATCGTAGGCGCGCCGTTAATCGCCGGGGCCAAGGTCACCGTCGAGGTGGTCGAGCATAAACGCGGCCCCAAAGTCATTGCGTTTAAAAAACGCAAGCGCAAAGGCTCTAAGCGTAAAGTGGGCCATCGCCAGGAATTGACGATGCTTAAAATCCTGAGCGTAACCTGAAACGTGCGCCGCTCCGGCGCACGAGGAGATTAGTTTTCCATGTCACAAAGAACTGGCAGCGCCCGCAATGGACGAAATAGCCCCGGACAGCGGTTGGGGGTTAAAGTCTACGATGGCACCAAGGTAACGGCTGGCAGCATCCTCGTGCGTCAGCGGGGCACACGCATTCACCCCGGGCTGAATGTTGATCGTGGTCGCGACGACACGCTCTTCGCGTTGAAATCAGGGGTCGTCCGCTACGAGAAAGACGGCCAGCGCGTCCGTATCGAGGAATCCGCCGTACCCCAAGCGTGAAAGTCCGCCGTTTCGTTGATTCTACCGTACTACACGTCACTGCCGGAGACGGCGGCAACGGGGCGGTAAGCTTCCGCCGCGAAAAATACGTCGCCAAGGGCGGTCCTGATGGCGGTGACGGAGGGCGTGGCGGTCATGTAATCCTGCGCGCCGAGCGTAACACGGACAGCCTCGTCTCACTTTTTTTCGAGCCACTTCAAAACGCCGAAAACGGCGGCAAGGGACGCGGGGCGCAGCAGCACGGGCGCAACGGTCGCGACCTGACTTTGAATGTTCCGACCGGCACCGAAATCCGCATTGCTGAAAGCGGCGCAGTGCTTGGCGACCTGGTGCATGACGGCGATACGCTGCTGGTTGCGCGGGGCGGCAAGGGCGGCCTCGGAAACGTGCACTGGCAAACGTCATCTCATCAGGCGCCGTTTGAACACACCGACGGCGAACCTGGCGAGCATTTCGACCTGCGCCTCGACCTCAAAATGGTGGCTAACGTTGGCCTTGTAGGCCTGCCAAACGCAGGCAAGTCCTCGCTTCTGGCAGCGCTGACCAACGCCCGCCCGCGCATCGCAAATTATCCGTTCACCACCATCAACCCGATCATCGGCACCATGGAAGAGGAAGGCGAACCGGGCTTCACAATTGCTGATATTCCAGGGCTGGTTGACAATGCTTCTAAGGGCGTCGGATTAGGAGACCGTTTTCTGAAGCACGTCGAACGCGCTGGCGCACTGCTTTACGTCCTCGATATGGCAGGCAGCGAAGGCCGCGATCCGCTGGAGGACTACAGGATACTGCAGCGCGAATTACGCCTTTACCGCGACACTCTACCGAACGTCGCTTCGCTGATCGCGGCCAACAAGATGGACCTGCCCGATGCCGCTGGATATCTGGCCGTGTTCCAGCGCGAGACAAACTTGAGCCCGATTCCCATCTCCGCCGTCACAGGCGAAGGACTGCCGGAATTGCGAGTTCAGCTCCGCGAACTCGTCCGGCGGAAAAGTTGACCCGGCCTCAGCCATCGCGAAACGGCAGCACGTCATCCATGCTCGTCAAACCGGCGAGCACCATAACCAACCGGTCTACACCCAGCGCCACGCCACCCGAGGCTGGCAGTCCAGCTTCCAACGCCGCCAGAAATTGTTCGTCGAGGGGATACACGACTGACCCTTCCGCCCTGCGTTCACCGCCCCAAGCCTCGAATCGCTTCCGCTGTTCAGCGGCATCGGTGAGTTCGCTGAAGGCATTTGCCAGCTCCAATCCACCGGCGTAAACCTCCCAGCGTTCGGCCACCGCCGGATCGCAAGGCTTAAGCCGTGCCAGAGCGCCCGCTGCCGCCGGATAATCCAGCAGCACGGCACATCGATCGCGCGGCAGCGCTGGCTCGATACGGTTCACCAGATCGTGTTCAAACCGCGCCGCATCGTAAGCCGCCACCGGATCCCATCCGGCCTCGCGCTGGAAAACGTCGCGAACAGACTCAATCAACCAGGGGCGGGTAAAGACACCTTCCTGTACGGCCTGCGCGCCGGCGCTTCGATCGCGCACCTCCAGCGCCACGTGCCGCAGCAGGGCCTCGGCCTCAATCAGCATGTCGCGGTAATCCGCCCCTGCGCGATACCATTCCAGCATGCTGTATTCAGGATTATGCCGGTCACCACGCTCGCCACGACGGAAGCAGGGGCCAAGCTGGAAAATTCCCGGCAGGCCTGCGGCCAGCAACCGTTTCATGTGGAGTTCAGGTGAAGTGCGCAGCCAGGCGCCACCGGCAGGCTCAACGTCAATGTGACGTTCCATGGCCGGCACAGCCACACGCACCGGGGTTTCGACTTCTAAGTAACCGCAGTTTTGGAAAAAACCTCGGATCGCCGCATTTACCGCGCAGCGCAACCGCAGCACCGGCGCCATCCCGGACAGCCGTTCCCGCTCTTGCATGCCAGGACGCCGCCTACCGGCGCAGAACCCGGTCAGAGTACAGGCCGGTGCGGGTGTCAATCTTGATCGTATCGCCTTCGTTCACAAAGAGCGGAACTGGCAGTTCATACCCGCCGGCGATCTTGGCCGGCTTGGTAACATTACCCGCTGCGGTGTTTCCGCGGGCGCCGGGCTGTGTTTCTATGACCACCTTTTCAACAAACGTCGGCAGCGTGACTTCCACCGGGTTGTTGTTAAAAAACAGCACCTGCACTTCGCAATCCTCGAAGAGAAAGTAACGGGAATCTCCCAGCACCTTGGCAGGGATGGTGATTTGCTCGAAGTTCGTGTCCATGAAAATAAAATCATCGCCCTCGTTATACGAGTAACGCATGGTTTTCTCTTCCAAATCCGGCACCCCGAACACGTCGTTCGCGCGGAAAGCCCGCTGCATGGTCGTTCCATCCAACATGCATTTGAGGCGGCAAGTGTAAATGGACGCCCCTTTGCCGGGCTTAACGAAAGTGAATTCCGTGACAACGTAGGGTTTTTTTTCGAACTCGACCTTCAACCCTTTGCGCAAATCGCCCGCTGAATACTGTGTCGCCATGTCAATCCCGCTTTCTTAGCGCTAATTTGGAAAAGCTTCTTATATAACTGTTTTGGCGCAGACTTGTCAATCACTTCGCCCGGGGTTTTTTATTTTTCCGCGATTTTGAGTTATAATCGCGGCATGTTGCTGCACCTTCTGCATGTGGATATGGACGCATTTTTCGCGGCGATCGAGCAGCGCGACAATCCCTCACTGCGCGGCCGCCCCGTAATCGTCGGCGCCCCGCCCGACCGGCGCGGGGTTGTTTCGACCTGTTCCTACGAGGCGCGGGCCTTCGGCGTGCATTCCGCCATGCCATCACGCACAGCCTACAAACTTTGCCCGCAGGGAATCTTTCTGCCAGGGCGCCACGCGCATTACGCAGAAGTTTCGCGACAGATCATGGAAGTGCTCGAAAGCTTCACCCCCTTCGTCGAACCAGTCTCGATAGACGAAGCTTTCCTTGACGTCGCCGGGGTTCTGCACGCCTGGCCCGACGCCGTCGCCCTGGCGCGCGCACTCAAGGCCCGCATCCGCGAGCGGCTCGGCCTCAGCGCCTCTGTCGGCGTAGCCCCGAACTTATTTCTGGCCAAGCTCGCGAGCGACCTGCACAAACCCGACGGCTTGACTGTGGCGCCGGAGGACGCCGCCGGAATTCTGGCCTGGCTGGCCCCGCTGCCCGTCGCCCGACTCTGGGGCATTGGACGCAAATCCGAGCCACTTCTGACGGCGGCCGGCATCAAAACCATTGGAGATGTGCAACGCCTCGACGAACCGCGCTTGGTGGCGCTGCTCGGCCACGGACTTGCTCAGCATATCTGGCCGCTCGCCCACGGACGCGACGAGCGCCAGGTCAACATAAACACGCGCGATGAGCGCACGATCTCCCACGAGCACACCTTTGAAGAAGACTGCCGCGATCCGGCTCGGGTCTGTGGCGTATTGCTCGAACAGACCGAACGCGTCGCTGTACGCCTGCGCGAAGCCGGACGGCTGGCCCGCACCGCACGCATCAAGGTGCGCTTTGGCGACTTTAAAACAATCACCCGCCAGACGCCCTTCTCAGCGCCCACCGATACCGACCGCGAATTGCGCCTGGCCGCCCGCCTGCTCTGGGAACGCGAAGCTGTCCGCCGCCCCGTGCGCCTGATCGGATTCGGCGTCAGCGATCTGATACTCCCCGCCGAGGCCGCGCCGCGCCAGCCGCTGCTCTTTCCGGAACTCGACAAAGCTGCAGCACCACCCACACGCGCCCGCGATCAACGGATCGACCGCGTGGTTGATCGCCTGCGCGCCAACTTCGGGCGCGACGTCATCCGCCGCGGAGAATAATTCCGGGGCAAAGTATTTTGGTCAGCCGGAAATCGGTGGTGCCCGCCTCACTTCGACCCAAGCACATC
>JBAXJV010000212.1:0-5251 GCA_037137675.1 bacterium
GCGTGGCATAGCGTCCGGTGCGCTCCCAAATTTCGCGCGGTTGCAAGGCCGGCATCAGAATTTCGATCGCGCCAGCGTGATCCATTTCCTCGCGTACGATGCGCTCGACCTTGCGCAGTGCCCTGAGCCCGAGCGGGAGGAATGTGTAGAGCCCGCCGCTTAGTTTGCGGATCAGCCCTGCCCTCAGCATCAACTGGTGGCTGGCAATTTCGGCGTCCTGAGGAATTTCTTTAATCGTGGGAATCAGCGTTTTAGACCAGCGCATAGAAATCGTTTACTCCTCGTGGTTGTTGAATGCCTGTGCATTTGACTCCACAAACGCTTGCGGAGCAAGAAAATTCGCCGCTTACGCGCGATAACGCACGATATTGCCGGCCTTTGATCAGTCTTTCAGTTTAGCAAACGGATTGCTGGTCACTTACCTTTTGAGCGACGGCTGGACAGGAAACGCGGCAGAACCAGTATGGCGCCGGGAACCTGCCTGACGAAGACTAGCAAGTATGAGAGCAGTGAGACGCCCAGGCTTACTGGCGCTGGAACGCAGGCGCGACCAAAAAAGTAAAGAAATGCGCCCTCCTTGACACCCAGGCCGAAGAACGAAATTGGCATCAGTGTCAGGAATACGATCATGGGGATAAATGCTATTTCGCTCAGCCATGGCACCGGGAAATGCACGGCGCGGAACAGGCAGTGGAAGGATATGATTCTCAGCCCCTGTACTCCAAAGTTAAGCAGCATCGCCTTAGCCAGTGTTCGCGGATGGAGGCGGTAGTCTATAATTGCGGCATGAATTTCGGTCAACCGTAGCAACAGCTTGTTGAAAGATCGTCCCGCCTGCGGATGGTGCCGTACCAGCCATGGGCCCAGCGCTCGCTGCGCATATGGAGCCAGGAGCACGGGGAGCGGGGAGAGCGCCAGCGCGAGCACCGCCAGCATGCCGCCAGCCAGTACCACCACGGTTATCACCACTGTGCGATCGTCCAGCGTTGGCCCGATCCACAGCGTGGCTGTCAGCGAAAGCGTCATCAGTGCCAGCACGCCAAGCACACGGTCGGCCATGAGTGAGCCGGCGGCGTTAGTCAGGCTGAAGCGCTCCTTGCTCATCAGCCAGACGCGTACGGCGTCCGCTCCCAAACTGGCAGGAATCAGCGCTGCCATAAAGTTGCTGGAAAAAACGATACGCACCACACGCGATATTTTGACCGGTGTGCCTTTGTCGAGCAGAAGCAATCGCCATTTCAGAGCCATTACCACCGGCTCCGCAAGCACTGCCAGAAAAGCGGCTGTCAGCCAAAGCGGGGATACTGAGCTGAGCTGGCGAATCACATCCTGACAGGGAACGCGTTGGAATATAAAAACAAAACAGGCGGCGATAAACGCAAGTTTTGCCAGCGTGATAGATGTGCGTTTTAATATGGAGCGGATCATGTCATAACGGAACTTTCGAGAAAAACTAAAGTGATTCGCTGCCGGCATAATTGTCATAGCCGGGGCTATTTAATCCACCGGCGAATCAGCATCCAATAGCAGGACAGCGCTGCGTTAACGGATCTCGCCAGAATGCGGGCCAGCTTGGTTTTCTGCGCCTGGCGGGGAAATTCGATCAGGCCTCCGGACAGCAATTGCCGGTCGTCAAGCTTTCTGATTTTCGCGATTGCCCGGCGTTTCCGCCAGACCGGACCCAACGAGCTGAAAACATCCAGATTGCCGCGCAGGACAGCCAGACCCTGACCCTTAAAGATGAAGAAAAAAGCTGCGCATGACTGGTACAAAATGATTCCGGGCAGCGCCAGCAGGAGCGTCCGCCCGTGATAATACTTCAGGATGAACCACCAGCGATTACGAATCTGGTAGCGTACCCACTTCATGCCTCGGCTCTTCTGCATATGCAGGCAGACTGCGCGGGAAACGACATAACACGGGAACCCCGCCAAGGCCAGGCGATGGGTAAAATCACCATCCGCCCAACCAAAAATAAATTCTTCGTCCAGAAAGCCGACCGCTGCGGCATGCTCGCGGGATACCATCAGGGCGCCTGTTGGCACAACACCCACCCGCACTGGCTCATCGCTGTCGGTTCGATTAGCCACCACTTCTCCGGCATAGTGAATAAAGGCGCCGTTATATTGAATCACATCGGGCTGTTCATGTAGCCGTATCTGGCCGCTAACAGCTCCGGCTTCCGGATGCAATGCGAAGGCCGCCGCCAATTTCCGCACGTAGTCCGGCGCCAGAATGATGTCATTGTCCATCACTATGACCAAGGGGGTGCCGGAGTTTTTTAATGCCTGATTGCGTGCCGGATTCGGGCCGCGGTTGTCGGGCAGTGATACGATCCGCACGCGCTCGCCAAAAGCGCTCCTGACCAGTTCCAGCGAAGTGTCCGTGGAATGGTTGTCCACCAGGCGGATTTCGGCAATCTCCGGATAGTCCTGTTTCAGGATTGATTCAATGGTAGGGTGCAAGGTTGATGCACCGTTGAAATTAATCACGGCTACCGTGACGGGTGGATTCAGCAGCATGGGCTCGGGCGATATATTCATGTCAATTCCATCCGACGGAGATACCGTGCAAGTACAAAAAGGCTCCATGGTCGCAACCAGCGCACCCGGTCTGGTTCGGCTTCGAATCGCGACCAAAGCTCCTTAAGGCCATTTGCGTTGAAAATTGCTCCGTGCCGGGAAAGCGCATCCAGCCCATCAGTCACTTCTGCACGCAAGTCTTTCTGCATCCATTCCCGGAACGGCAGGGTAAATCCCTGTTTGACGCGATGGACATTCTCAGGCGGCAGCCAATCGCCCATGGCCTTGACGAAATACCATTTCGGCGTTGCGCGCCGCATGCGGACACCCGGATCCGCCATCAGTGCGAGCGTTGAAAATTCTGCATCTAGAAACGGAGTCCGGATTTCCAGGCCGTGTGCCATGGACATAACGTCTGAATCCCGCAGGAGTGTCTGTCCCATGTAGGAACTCATTTCCAGCAGTCCCAAGGCGTCAGGAACCGGACGTTTTTCCACAAGCCCCTCGAGATCACGCAGTGTGTCGGGGGACATCCCTCGCACCCATCCATTTCCGGCAAGACCGGGGGCCACTCTTCGCAGTTCGTCAGAAGAAAACAGTTTGCGGCGCGTAAGGTAAACACTCGTAAGGTCGCCCGGTGATGCAAAGAGATCACTCCATTTACCGGCGGTTTTATCGAAAGGTGAACAGCTGGCGCGCAGGACGGACCGGGCGGGTTTGCGCAGAAATCCCGCCAGGCGATGAAGCGCGCGCATTTTCGGGACATGATCGAAGACGTCATATCCGGCGAACAGTTCGTCGCCGCCCAGACCAGACAATGCAACGGTTAGCCCGGCAGCTCGCGCGCCGTAGGAGACCAGATAGGTGTTGATGCCGTCTGAGGTCGGCTGATCCATGCTGTCCAGCGCCTGCGGCAGCAGCTTCAGCATTTCCGCGCCGGTGATGGCGATTTCATGATGTTCGGTGCCGGCAAAATCCGCCACACGCCGTGCATGTGCGGCCTCGGACTGCGCTGGCTGATCCGGGAAAACGACTGAAAGTGTTTTCACGACCCCGGTGGAGCGGCGGCGCGCCGCCACTGCGACTGCGGAGGAATCAATTCCTCCAGAAAGAAACATGCCGATTGGCACATCGCTGACTAAATGCCGTTCTACCGCCTGTCCAAATTCCTCCCTGAATTCCTCTGGAGTAACGCGCTTCTTTTCATGCGGCGGGGACCAGTAAGGCTCCGACTTGATCTGGCCATGCGCGTTAAAAATCATCCAGGTGGCGGGGGCCAGCAGGGAGACGCCGCGGACGATTGTTCCAGGCCCCTGCACGGCGCCGTAGGCAAGAAAGCTCAGCATGCCATCGTAATCTAATGTTCGTGATACCAGTCCCGACGCCAGTAAGGCGCGCACTTCCGAGGCAAACACGAGGCAGGCCCCGGCGCGGGCGTAATACAATGGCTTCTGGCCACAGCGGTCCCGGGCCAGCAGAAGCTCCCTGCGGGATTCGTCCCATATACCCAGGGCGAACATGGCGTTCAAGCCGGGCAGCACCTTGATGCCGTCCAGTGCGAACAGGCGCAGCATCACTTCCGCGTCACCCGACGATCGAAACGTTTCACCGCGGCTTTGAAGCTCTGCCCGAAGTTCGCGGTAATTGTAACACTCACCGTTGTAGACCATGGCTTTGGAGGAATGGCCGTGCAATATGGGCTGTGCCGCCAGCGGCGAGAGGTCCAATATGGAAAGCCGCCGGTGCCCTAGCACGCAGGCGCCTGAGGGAGAACTGTGAATTCCCTCACCATCCGGTCCACGGTGCCCCATGGCATTCAACATGCGGACGACTGCGTCCCGCTTCGATGCGGCGTCAGGTCCTGCTATGCCTGCGATTCCACACATTGGGTTCGTCGTGCTCCTGTGCCGCGTGTTATGCTTGCCGTTGTCACGTGCGTGACTATATCATGCCCGCAGACAGGCTCCGATCATTTTCATGAAAAAGACCCTCGCAACTGTCCTGAAATTAATTCTTATAGCGATCTGCTTTCATCTGATATTCCGTAAGTTAAACATCGCGGATGTCGAAGGCCGATTGCGCGGGGCTACTTTCCACCTGGTTCTGCTGGCATTTCTGACTATCCTGTCGGAGCCGCTGGTGATGGCCGCGAAATGGAACATTCTGCTTAAACAGAAAGGTATCAAGGCGGGGTATTTTGCCATCGTGCGGATTCTTTTCTCAAGTAATTTTCTGGGCGTGACGATGCCCAGCGTCGGCATGGACGTGATTCGCATCTACATGGTTAAGCAGCGGAATCACGATTTTGTTCATGCTACCGGCACTCTGGTTGCAGACCGCCTGATGGCCGTGGGTGTGCTGGCCATGATGTCGTTGCTGGCAACACCGGTTGTCTGGGGTATGGTCAGCGTCCCCACGCATGTTGCCGTTGGCATACTGTCCGTCAGTCTGCTGATTCTGGCCGGGCTGGCGCTGGCAATTTCTCCTGTGGCGGGAAACGTTATTAAGTGGTTAAGCGCTTCCCTGGGAAGGTTGGCCGGCGATAATTCTCAGCACGCACGGCCGTGGCTTTCGATCGCCCGGACCGCACTTCACAAGGGCGCGGTATTCATGGAGCAGGTGCATATTTCCATTCGGAGTCTTTTTGCAGCGCGGGGCCGTGGACTGCTGATTGTTTTTCTGCTCAATATTGCAGTGCAAATGCTGCGAGTTACTCAGGTTCATCTGCT
>JBAXJV010000213.1:0-5246 GCA_037137675.1 bacterium
ATGCCGGAATTACTGCAGCGGATAACCACCATGAAGGTCTTCCAGGCTATCGACAGTCTTGTTGTTAAACCCAACCACCTGTATGTAATACCTCCCAATAAGAGCCTGAAACTGCTCAACGGCAAGCTCCACCTGCTCGATCCGACCGAATCACGGGGGCTGCGCCTGCCTGTTGATATCTTCTTCCGCTCCCTGGCCGACGATATGCATGAAAAAAGCATCGCTATCGTGCTTTCGGGGATGGGTTCCGACGGCAGCCTCGGCCTGAAGGCCATCAAAGAAAAAAACGGGGTTGTGCTGGTACAGGATCCCGCTTCGGCAAAATTCGACGGGATGCCGCGAAGCGCCATCGAATCGGTTATCGCCGATATCATAGCCCCTGCAGAGGAATTGCCTTCCCGGCTGATCAATGTCCTGAAGTTTACCCCCGCTCTTAAACCAGATCCTGAAATAACCATCCATAACAAAAGCAACCTCGAGAAAATCATCCTGCTGCTGCGTGAACAATCGGGTCACGATTTCTCACTGTATAAGAAAAACACCCTGTTTCGCCGGATCGAAAGGCGTAAAGGCGTTCACCAGATTGACAAAATCCACAACTATGTCCGCTTTTTACAGGAAAATCCCGCCGAGGTGGATATTCTTTTCAAAGAGTTGCTGATCGGGGTTACCAGTTTTTTCCGCGACAACGCCATGTGGGAAATACTGAAAGAGACCGTCCTGCCCGCCCTGCTTAACGACCTGCCCGACGGGCACCTCCTGCGGGCCTGGGTGACGGGCTGCTCGACCGGCGAAGAGGCCTATTCGCTTGCCATCATCTTCTCCGAGGCAATGGAAAAGGTTTCACCCCGGAAAAAAATTACCATCCAGATCTTCGCCACCGATATCGATCCCGATGTGGTTGAGTTAGCCCGTAAGGGTTTTTTTCCAAGCAACATCTCTGCCGATATTTCGCCTGAAAGGTTATCAAGGTACTTTACCCCTGTCGGTGACGAAGGGTACAGGGTTTCCACAAATATCCGTGAAATGGTGGTATTTGCGCCGCAAAACGTAATAAAGGACCCTCCCTTTACCAAACTTGACATCCTGACCTGCCGCAATATGATGATCTACATGGAGCCGGAATTACAGCGAAAACTGCTGGCCCTCTTTCATTACAGTCTGAACCCGGGTGGGGTGATGGTGCTTGGCACGGCCGAGACCCTGGGAACCCTTAAGGAGGGATTTGAAGAGCTTGACTCCAGGAATAAAATTTTCAGGCGCAGCATCATTCAGCTGCCCCCCGAACTCATCGATTTTCCAAGCTCCTTCTCACGAACAAGGCTAACAGCAACCGAGGTTAAAATGGAACCAAAAAATTCCGACACACTGCAATCGCTGGCCGACCAGATCCTGCTCCAGCGTTTTGCCACCGCCAGCGTACTGGTCAACACCAACGGCGACATTCTCTATATTACCGGCCGAACCGGGAAATACCTGGAACCTGTTGCCGGCAAGGCAAACTGGAATATTTTTGTGATGGCACGCGAAGGTTTGCGGAATGAATTACCCGGCGCTTTCCGCAAGGTGATGCAAAATTATGAACCATTACACCTTAGAAATATTAAAATCGGGACGAATGGCGGAACCCAGTATGTAAATATTACCATTCAGCGTATCGAAAATCCGGAGGCGATCAAAGGGATGGTCATGTTGGTTTTCAATGATATTCCGGTCCTGGCTGAACCCGAGGGGCAGCCCCAGAAACCAGGTAAAGGGAGGCAGACAGCACGCCAAAGGGAACTGGAACTTGAATTGCAACGAATTTATGAGGAACTGCAAAGCACCCGGGAGGAGATGCAGACTTCGCAGGAGGAGCTGAAATCGACCAATGAGGAGTTGCAATCAACCAACGAAGAGTTGCAATCAACCAACGAGGAGCTCACTACTTCGAAGGAAGAAATGCAAAGCCTTAACGAAGAGCTTCAAACGGTCAACCTCGAACTGCAGAGCAAAGTCAATGATTTTATACAGGCAAACGACGACATGAAGAACCTGCTTAACAGCACCGAAATCGCCACCCTGTTCCTTGACAAGGATCTGAACGTCCGCAGGTTTACCGACCATGTTACCAGGATCGTAAAACTCAGGGTTTCAGATGTGGGCCGGCCATTTACCGACCTTGTCACCGATCTCCGGTACCCTGAAATCGGAACCGACGCCCGGAAGGTGATCAAAACCCTCATTTCGGTCGAAACGGCAACCGCAACCAACGACGGAAGGTGGTTTACGGTCAGGATCATGCCCTACCGCACCCTCGACGACCGGATCGACGGGCTGGTGCTTACATTTACCGATATTACCATTGCCAAGAAACTGGAAATACAACTGAAGGAGGCAAATACAGCGCTTCGCGAGGTGAAAAAAGCCAACGAATAAACCCATTCCAAATGAAAACAGATCACAGAACGGATCCTGAAATCCTGCGGCGGCTTTACCCGAAAGGGTCGGGGGAGAAGGTGCTGGTGTTCTCGATTATGCAGTCGCAGGGGCAGTTGCTCTGGAAGGCGGATGCGCGCGATCTGATATTGGATGAGGATTTTCCGGCCGGGCCGGATGGGGTGTGGTTCCTGGCGCAGCCAGTGGACGGTGAGTACCACTGCAACCCGCGCCTGGGCGGAAAGCCGTCGCGGCGATCGGAAGAGTCGGTGACCGCATGGCGGTATGTGGTCCTGGAGAGTGACGAGGCGGAGCCGGACGAGTGGCTGCGCTGCCTGATTCAGCTTCCGCTGCGGATTGCGTCCATCTGCGAGTCGGGCGGGCGTTCAATACATGCGTTGGTGCGCCTGGATGCCGAGAGCAAAGAGGATTGGGACACGAAGGTCCGGGTGGTCAAGCCCGTGCTGGTTACCCTGGGGGCGGACCCGGGGGCTCTTTCGGCGGTGCGATTGACGAGATTGCCGCAAGCGAAGCGCGGCGAGCGGGTGCAGCGGCTGCTGTATCTGAATCCCGCGCCGGATGGCACGCCGATCTTGAAAATGGGGAATGCAGAATGCGAAGTGCGGAATGAACGGAACCACCTCGCCCTACCCTCTCCCCCAGCGGAGAGGGCGCATGGGAATGATGGGAGGAATGGGAGGAACGGCGCATGAGTGACGGGCAGATTGGGGACGTGACGGAGTGGGCCAAGGTGAACGGCGCCGATGGGCTGCCGGTGCTGATCCTGCCGAGCGGAGCGGTGACCATCACGGAGTGCGCCGCGAACCTGTTCAAGCTGATCGCCCCGACGAAGCGGCTGTTCGTGCGCGGCGGAGTGGTAGTTGGCCTTGTGAAGCGTGACGACGGCTTGCTGGCGCTAGAGATTTTGCGGCCGTCGGCGGCGCGGTCGTATTTTGAGAAGTTCGCGCGGCTGGTGGCGTGGCGCATCGGGGAGGGCAACAAGTTGGTGTTGAAGCCGGTGACGTGCCCGCAAGAAATGGCGGACGCGCTGCTGCAAAGCGAGGAAGCGGCGGCCCTGCTGCCGCGCGTCCAGGGGCTTATCAACTGCCCGGTGCTGCGCGAGGTGGACGGGCAATTGACGGTTGGGGGGCGTGGATATGACGATGAAACGCGGTTGTTGGTGACGGGTGGAAGCACCCCGCCGACTGTGGAATTGAAGGAGGCGGTGGAGGCGTTGCTGGCCCTGCTGGCGGAGTTCGATTTTCAGAGCGAAGGCGACAAGGCGCGGGCCGTGGCGAGCCTGATCACGCCCGGGCTGAAGGCGGGTGGATTCCTCAAGGGGCGGGTCCCGGCGGACGTGGCGGAAGCGGATCAGTCGCAATCGGGAAAGACGTACCGGCAAAAGGTGATCGCGGCGCTTTACAACGAGCGGCTTTCGCTGGTCACCAGCCGCGAGGGTGGCGTTGGCTCGATTGATGAGAGCCTGAACCAGGCGCTGGTCGCTGGCCGGCCTTTCATTCAATTCGACAACTTCCGGGGGCGGTTCGACAGCGCCCACCTGGAGGCGTTCCTCACGGCGGAAGGATCCTTCCCGTGCCGCGTGCCGCACCGCGGCGAGGTGACGGTGCCGCCGGAGAATTACTTTGTGTTCCTGACCTCGAACGGGGTGGACACGACGCGGGACCTAGCCAACCGGAGCAACATCATTCGGATAAGGAAGAAGCCGGCGGGGTTCGCGTTCACGAAATTCGAGGAAGGGGACCTGCTGGACCAGGTGCGGCAATGGCAGGCCTACTACCTGGGGTGCGTGTTTGCGGTGATTCGGGAGTGGCACAGGCAGGGCAAACCGGTGACGGCCGAGACGCGGCACGACTTCCGGGAATGGGTGCAGGTCGTGGACTGGATCGCACAGAAGATTTTCGGAACCGTGCCGGTAATGGATGGGCACCAGCAGGCCCAGGAGCGGGTGAGCAATCCGGCGCTGGTCTGGCTGCGGAGCGTGGTGCTGGCGATTAGCGAAGCCGGGGAACTGGACCGGACGCTGACGGCAACAGACCTGTGCGGGGTATGCGAGGGGGCAGACATCAGCATTCCGGGCCTGCGACCTGGTGCCGACGAGGAGAAGGGGAAGAAGGTGATTGGGTCCATCATGGCTAAGCTGTTCCGGGACCGTGACAAGATCGAGGTGGATGCCTTTGATGTGGCCCGCGAGGAGCGCTATGTCCCCCGCGAAAGCGGGTCAAATGGGGGCAATTTCAAGTCGAAAACCTACACCGTGACGCGAAGATGATATTCCAATACACCGCAGCAACGCAGCCACCGCAGCAAGGGGTCAAGGATCCTGAAAAAAGGGGGGTGTTTTTCAGGGAGTATAGGGGGGTTACTGCGGTTACTGCGGGGAAAGGATTTTGACTATGGCAACAGCATTTGAGCAACAACCAAGGGAGGGCGCGAAAGCGTTCGCGGCTTTCAGTTTGTACCTGAATATGGGGCCTGAGCGGTCGCTGGAGGGGGTGGGGCGAAAGTTGGGCAAGAGTGCGAGGCTGATGCAAAGATGGTCTTCGCGTTGGAAGTGGGCGGAGCGCGTGGACGCGCATGCCGCGCATCTGGCGACCGTGGAGCGCGAAGCGGTCGAGGTCGTGGCGCGGACGAAGGCCGCGGAGTGGGCGAAGCGGCAGGACGAAGTCCGGCAGGGCGAGTGGGAGATGCACGAAAAGTGCATCGGGGCGGCGAAGAAGGCGTTCGACGCGTTCATGGCGCGGGAGAAGGTCTTAAATCGCTGAAGAGTTCTACCCATGAATCGGCATGAAATCGCATGTTATCCGTCA
>JBAXJV010000214.1:0-5222 GCA_037137675.1 bacterium
GGCCGGCCACATCAAGCAAACCGCCGCCGCCCAGCGCCAGCACGACGCTCTGCCGGTCCAGATGGCGCGCTTGAATCCAGCGCATGACCTGAAAGGCCCCCTCCCACCCCTGCTTGGCCGCCTCGCCTGCAGGCAGCACCTCCAGCTCGCCAGCCAGCTCAAGCCGATCAGCATGCCGCATCGCATAGCGCGCCAGTCGCGAACCAAGATCTGGCCAGGCCCGTAAAAGACCGCTATCGGTAACCGCCAGCACGCGATGACGACGCCCTTCATGTAAACGGTCCAGGGCATCCGCAAGCGCCGGATTTTCAGGATTCAAAAGATCCTCGCTGAAAACCACCGGGTAATCGAAAGGCACATTCAAATGTTGCGTAAGATTTTCCACATTACCCTTCCAAAGCCTGACGCAAGGCCGCTGCAAGATCAATCAACGTGGAATTCCCGCCCAATCGCAACTCGCCATCGGTGGCCCAGGCAATCTCGGTTCCGGCGCCACCAACCCGTCCGTGCGAACCGCAGATACGCCCGCTATCGTGACTGATGCTGCCGGGTGGCCAGCCGAAGAATAATTCCAACGGGTCATATCCAGGTTTGTTGTGAATATCCACATGGGCGGCAAAATCGGGGGCCTCGGCATCGTCTTCCCACCAGGGATAAGCCAGCCAGGCGTCGGACTCGGCGACGGCAATCAAGTCGCCGCCAGCGGCATGATTCAAACCTTGTGCAGACACTGCGGCGCGGTCCCAGACAGCGGCTATACCGGGCACTGCCTGCAAGGCGGTCGCGGCGGGTTCCAGCGCGGCTGGATCATTAAGATAGATGTTCGCTATCTGATGATCCGTCACGGCGAAGGCGCGGCTGGCAGGTAAATCGGCATACAGCCGCCCTCGCACTTTGCGCGTTCTCAAAAGGCCAGCCTGTCGCAAGGCGCGGTTCGGGAAAACCGCGTGCCGCACTGGCGCGATGGCGTAGTCGCCAAAGAGCAGCGTGGTATAGCCGGTTTCGCGGGCAGCGCGATGCAGCTGCGTGATCTGGTATTCGAGTGCGTCAAGTGCGCGGCCTGCCCGCGCATGTCCGGGGCCAAAGCGCTGCAGGTCGTAATCAAGGCCGGGCAGATAGGTCAGGCAAAGCTCCGGCGCATCGTGCTCGCGCAGCAGCGCTCCGGTGGCTTCAGCAATCCAGGCGGAACTTTTTACGGAAGCCAGCGGCCCCCAGTAATTCTGCAAATGAAACCGCCGCCCCAGCCTTGTGCAGAGCCGCGCGTAAAGATCGTCCGGCTGCGCATAAACGTCATCAACTATCCCGCCGCTGTGCTTGTGAACCGGCGCCGGCGTCAGCAGCAGGTCAACCGCCTCGCCCATGCCCTGCTGCCAGAAGCATAATCCTACGCGACCGCCCCGGCGCCGGAAGGATTCCCAGATGCGCGGACCTTGCACCAGCGCCGCAGACTGTTCCCAAAAAAGCGCTTTGCGTAAGTCACGCAAATAGAGGCCGTTAGCAGGCATCCCATGCGAGGCAAGCGGAGAGGCCGTGCGAAAAGCCGCCTGCACCGGACAGGTCAGCGCCGGAAAAACCGGCGCCAGCCGTTGCACAGTCAGACCCGCCAGCGGAGACTCCCCGCGCCAGTGCCGCACGAAGTCCGCACCCAGCCCGGCCACCTGAATAATCAGCCATTTATGCATTTTCAGAATGGCACAACAGCTTTTGAAAAGGCGATTTGCACCGCGTGCAGGGCCACCGCAACAATGATGCCGGTGAAAAGCACGCCCGTCATTGCAAGCAGGAGCGTGAGCAGCTTGGTCGTCCGGCAACTCGGGCGAAAATCGCCGTAGCCCACTGTGATGGCTGTAATAAACGACCAGTAGAACGCGTCAAACTTTGACCACCCTTCGCGCCGCCCAACGAACTGGCCGATCAAAACGATGGTCAAAAAGAGCTCTGACAACACGGGCAATGCATAAATGATCCCGCGCATAAACAGCAGTAAAAAATCAATTGTAATTATCATCTTTATTTAAGCGACGCCGTAAAGCCAATAGGATTGACACAATCATCTACCGGCGTCAACTGGCGCATTCAGCCCTGAATGTGCGGTTAAGCGGTGCTGATTCTACCGAACAGCCACTTATGAGCCGCAAAGACGGCTCGGCGAGACGCCTCGCCCTACCTCGCGCGCGATCAAGCGACCATGGGTAGGGCGAACCGTCTCGGTGAGCCGCTGAGGCTGACGAGGAGGCTGTCTCGCGCCGAGAAATAGAACCTTAGCCGCACATTTGGGTGTCGCACATTTGGGTTGCACTTCAGCAATTGATCCGGTAGCTTTTTCGTATCACCATTAAGGCAGGAGCAATTTTATGCAAGCGATGATGCTGACAGGGATCAAGCAGATGGAAATGCGGGAAGTCCCGACCCCGAAAATCATCAACCCCACGGATGTTCTGATAAAAATGGCGGTGGTGGGGGTCTGCGGTTCGGACGTCCATTACTATGTGACGGGCAGGATTGGCAGTCAGGTCGTGGAATATCCGTTCGCAGTCGGCCATGAGGGGGCAGGCATAGTTCAGGAAACGGGCCCTGCGGTGAAGCAGGTCAAGCCGGGCGACCGCGTGGCGATTGAGCCCGCGATTTCTTGCGGCCTCTGTGACCAATGCCTGACCGGCCGTCAGCACACCTGCCGCAAGTTGAAATTTCTCGGCTGTCCGAAGCAGGTGCCCGGCTGCCTTTCGGAGTATATTGTGATGCCCGAGCAGTGCTGCTTTAAGATCAAGGATACGATGACGCTCGACGAGGCTGCGATCTCCGAACCGCTGGCGATCGGGGTCTACGCTGTGCAGCGCTCGATCCCCATGCCGGGCGCGAAAATCGGCATCCTCGGCGCAGGCCCGATCGGCCTCAGCGTATTGATGCCGGCGCTTTGCCAGGGAGCGGCCAAAGCCTATGTAACCGACAAACTCGACTACAGGCTCAAAATCGCGAAGCAGGCGGGGGCGACCTGGACAGGCAATCCCGACAGCCAGGATATCGTCAAGGACATCATCGAACAGGAACCGCTGCTGCTCGACGTCGTCTTCGAGTGCTGCGGCCAGCAGTCGGCGCTCGATCAGGCCATTGACATACTCAAACCCGGCGGCAAGCTCATGATCATCGGCATACCACCCACCCTCTCGCGATTCTCATTCCCGGTTGACAAATTGCGCCACCGGGAAATCTGCATCCAGAACGTACGCCGCCAGGTGCATTGCGTGCAGACCGCGCTCGACCTTATGGATAGCGGCAAACTGAATGCCGGAATCATGGCTACGCACCGTTTTCCATTTGCTAAGACTAAAGCAGCTTTTGACCTCGTTGAGGGTTACCGTGACGGCGTCGTAAAGGCCGTCATAGATTTCAAATAGGAGCACGACGTTATATGAAAATGAAAGCAGCCATCATCAAGCAGCCCGGCCAGATCGTTGTGGAACAGGTTGAAATTCCGCAACCAGGGCCCGGCGACGTACTTCTCAAAGTCGAGGCCTGCGCCATCTGCGGCACCGACCAGCGGGTTCTCAAAGGCGAAAAGCACGTTGACGTTCCGATCGTCGGCCACGAAATCGCGGGCACCGTTGTAGAAGTCGGCGCCGCCGTCCCGGGCGTCAAGCCGGGCGAGCGTTATGCCGTACAAACAGTCATCGGCTGCGGCCACTGTGCGATGTGCGCCGCGCATGTGGAAAATCTCTGCGAGAACGGATTCACGGCCATCGGCTACCAGTTTAACGGCGGGTTTGCCGAATACATGATCATGCCCGCAGTGGCGGTCCGGCAGGGGTGCCTGATCCCGATCCCCAAGGAGATGCCAGCGGATGTCGCAACACTCATAGAGCCCTTGAGCTGCTGCGTCAACGGCATGCGCTGCATCCCGATGGAGCAATGCAAGCATGTGGTTATTTTCGGGGGGGGCATCATCGGCGTGCTCAACGGGCTGGTCGCCAAGGCGCGCGGCGCAAAGGTCGTGACGATCATGGATGTTTCTCAGGAGCGGCTCGATCTCCACAGGAAACTGGGCCTGCCATTCGACAATTACGTCAACAGCCGGACGACTGACCCCGTCGCCTGGGTCAAGGCCATAACCGGCGGCAAAGGCGTTGACGCAGTGGTCGTGGCGGCCTCGGTCAAATCCATCGTGCCGATCGGGCTCAAAATTCTCGGACGCTCCGGGCACCTCTCGATCTTCGCAGGCATGCCGAAGTCCGACCCGCATGAGAGCATAGACCTTAATCTCATACACTATCTGGAGCATCATGTGCATGGCGCCAACAGCTCCGCGATCCGCGACTACATCGAGGCGCGGGAGTATCTCGTGAGCGGCAAGATCAATGGCGGGAAGCTTGTCACACACACCTTCAAGCTTGACGATTTCAACGAGGCCGTCAAGGTCCAGGGCAATCCGGCCACTGGCGCAATGAAGGTTATAATCGTACCGTAATCACCGGAAAGAGCCATACAATGAATACGCTGTTAACGAAATACACGAAAGAAGTTGCGCTGTTTATCAAAGTTTGCGGACGGCTTTCCGAAAACTACTACGTTACGGCTTTCGGCGGCAATCTTGCCTGGAAGCTTGAAAACGATCTGATCCTGATTACGCCGACGCAGCTGAACAAGGGCGACGTTACCCCGCTGGACGTCGTCTTTATCAACCGCAAGGGCGAAACAATCGAAGGCTCCCGCAGGCCCACCGGCGAAAAGCCGATGTATCTGAAATTCTTCGAAGAGCGCCCGGACATCGTGTCCGTGCTGCATTGCCATCCGCCCTGCGTCTGCGCCTTCGCCATCATGCAAGGTGAGAACAAGCTGTTGCGCCCGTACTATCCGGAAACCGTCACCGAAGTCGGCCCCGTGCCGGTCGTGCCCTACGCCGAGCCCTTGACATTGCAGCTGGCCAACAACTTCTCGCCGTTTTTGAAGAAGTACAACAGCTTCATCATGGAAAACCACGGACTCGTCAGCATGACGCGCGGCGACATCTACTGGACCTTGATGACTGTCGAGCTGCTTGAAAGCACTGCCGACTCAATGCTCAAGGCGATGGCGGCCGGCCCGCTCAAGGAGCTCTCACGGGCGGATGTCACCAACCTCGGCAACGTCATGCAAATTCGCGACCTGCCGCTCTTCGGGGCGCCCGGCGTGAACAAGCGGCTCGAAGATCTGTTTTTCCAACCCGGGACCTGAAAGGTCCTTCACCA
>JBAXJV010000215.1:0-5161 GCA_037137675.1 bacterium
CTCAAGCGAAGCAGGCGGCTATGTCAATCGCCAGGGCGCGCTGACCGGTTGGCTGAGCGAGCTGGCCTTCGCACCGGCCGATCTGCAGCCTCAGGCCGCCTGTGACGAGTGGTCTGGCGATGCCGGTGTCGGAGCGCTCTACTTTTCGCAGCAGGCCGTGGGACGGCTGATGCCGGCCGCGGGGATCGCACTGCTGGAGGGCGCTGGGCTGCCTGATCAACTTAAGCATGTGCAGCGGCTGACCGAAGCAGGCGATGCGCGGGCCGAAGGAATCTTTCGCACAATCGGCGCCTGCCTGGGCTATACGCTGCCATGGTATGCCGAGTGCTATGACTTCGATCACCTTTTGATTCTTGGCCGCGTTACCTCGGGGCGTGGTGGTGAACTGCTGTTGGAGACGGCGCGCTCGGTTTTGGCAACACTAACCAGGGGCAGCGCTAAGCAGGTGAATCTGCATGTGCCCGATGAGCAAACACGGCGGTTGGGACAGGCCGTGGCGGCGGCCAGCCTTCCAGTAATTCATGCAAAGGTTGTTTAGGCTGCAGGCTGTCAGGCTGTTCGTCAGAGAAAACACAGGATCTATAAAATGCTGAAATTACAACGTACAACGGCAGATGTTTTTGTTCCCGATGGTGTGAGCGCGGAGTCCGCGATTGCACGAACTACCCATATTGCAATCTGCGCACATCAGGATGACGTGGAGATTTCCGGATTTCATGGCATCGAAGCTTGTTTCGGACGCAATGACCGGCATTTCACCGGCGTTGTGTGTAGCGATGGCGCCGGCAGTCCACGGGCCGGAATTTATGCCGACTATTCTGACGAACGTATGCGCACTGTGCGGCGTGTCGAACAGCGCACGGCGGCTTCGATTGGGCGCTATGGCGCGATGGTGCAACTGGATTATCCCAGCGCCATGTTGAAAACACCGGGCTGCGCCGATCTTTTGCGTGACCTTGCCGTACTTTTGAACGTGCCACGGCTGGAGTGCGTCTATCTGCATAATCTGGCGGACAAGCACGATACGCACCTTGCCGTGGCGGTGGCCTCCATTCAGGCCCTGCGCGCGCTGCCCATGGAACAGCGTCCGGTGAAGGTGCTGGGTGGCGAAATCTGGCGCGGGCTCGATTGGATTAATGACGAGGAAAAAATCGCGCTGGACTGCAGCCGGCGCGAAAGTCTGGCCATGGCGCTGATGGGCGTCTTTGACTCACAGGTGTCGGGTGGCAAGCGGTACGACCTGGCAACGCAGGGACGCCGGCGTGCCAATGCGACCTATCTCTCGTCGCACGGGGTGGATGCAGCGGAGATGGTTTCATACGCCATGGACTTGACCCCCCTGGTGATGGACGAGCAGCTTGATATTACCGAATACGTGATGGGTTTCATCCATCGTTTCGAGCAGGATGTCCGCCAGCGTTTGCGGGCACGGATCGGTTGACCATCCACGCTCCCAGCAGACTTCTAATTCTGCTGCAGGAACATTGTCATGGCCGCCAATCCTTCGGGTGTGCCCATGTCGAGCAGCGGCGGACGGCTACGGAAGGCGCGCAGTCGCCCTTCGGTGACGAAGCCGGGAAAAATATCAGTTTCCAGCGAGAGCGTTTGGCCGGCCGGAATCAGCTTCAGCACGGCGCGGCTGACGACATAGACGCCGCCATTAATCCAGCCTTCGGCGCAAGGGGCTTTTTCACGGAAGGCCGTGATGACGCCGTCGGCGCCGGCTTCGACGGTTCCATAGCGACCGGCGTCTTCGATGGGCGCGATGGCCAGCGTCACCGGCGCGTGCGTAGCGCGGTGTGCTGCCAGTAGTGCGCCAATATCCAAACGCGGCATGAGGCTGTCGCCATTCAGCACCAGAAACGGATCGCAGTGCAGATGGGGTTCGATAAATTTAAGGCCACCGCCGGTTCCTAGAGGCCGGGGCTCGATTGAGACGGTCAGCCCGGCGCGGCCAGAGGCGGCGGTCCAATCCTGTAATTGCGCGGCCATATGACCCGCCGCCAAATGAACCAGCTTGACCCCCGCGCGTTCCAGCCAGTCGAGCTGCCATTCCAGAAACGGGCGACCGGCGACCGGCGCCAGAGCTTTGGGACGGTCCGGGTAAAGAGTGCTCAGCCGTGTTCCGCGCCCGCCGCAGAGCAGTACCGCCTGAACTGGCGCGTTGGGTTCCGTGGTGCATTTCATACGGGAAGAATAGAACTTATTATAGCTCTGGTGCAAGCCCGCTGGCGTCCAATAGGGACGCCAAGGCTGTAGCGGTTTAGGCTGCAGTCTGTTAGGTAAAACGGAGGAAAGTCGCTTGTTAAATTTCGTAAATGCCATGGAGAAAATACAGACAGAAATACGCGAGTTTACTAACAGTCTAACAGCCTGCAGCCTAACAGCCGCGTCCTATGGGACGCTAATGGTGCAAGCCGGGGAATTTTTGCCTGTTCACCAATTGCCTGCATGCGATATTATGCAGCTGTTATGGCCAAACTTGAATCCATTCAGTGCCCTGCTTGCGGCGAGGCGAGCTTGCTTAAACGCGCGCCTCGCTACGACGATAATTTCCGTAAAGTTGGCGAGCATTTGACCTGTGCGGCCTGCGGCCATGTTTTTGCCGGCGAAGCGGCTGTCGTTTTCACGAAAAGCGCGGCATCCAGCCTTTTCAATGACGACGAGCGTCCCAAGGCGCTTCGTATTTTCGACGACGACGAACATGGCGGCACCTGCCTGCACTGCCGGAATTACCTTGTCAACCCCTTCACCCAGCGCTGTGGTTTGCATAACCGCGTCGTGGAAGCCACTGACACCTGCGGGCAGTTTGCCGTGCGTCCGGATGAATCCTGAATACCCTGGAAGGTGCTATGTTTAAATCAAATGCCAGATGGATTTGGAGCAGCGCCACAGCTGCTCTTGAAAACCAGTATTGCTGTTTCCGGCGTGATTTTACGCTGAAGCTGAAGCCCGGAGCGGCACGCATCGGGATCAGCGCAGATTCCGATTATCAAATCTTTATTAACGGCACTGAAGTCTATGGACGGCAGTTTTCCGACTATCCCCACCACCGTTCCTACGATATCTATGACGTCGGCCACCTTTTGCGACGCGGGCATAACACCATTGCGGTGCTGGGATATTTCCGTGGGCGTGATGCGAGTGAATATCGCGTTGGTCATGCCGGCCTGATTGCGCAGCTCGATGCCGGTTCAGTCTGCATTGTGACCGATGCTGCCTGGCGCTGCCGGCGTTCCCCGTCTTTTCTCTCCGGGCCCCTGCCTAGCGTAACCCGGCAGATGGGTATCACGGTGCAATGCGATGCCCGGCGCGAGGATGCATGGACAATGCCAGCCTATCACTACGGGCGCGGCTGGCATGCGGCGGTGGAACTGGCCGGGCCGTGCGACGGTTATTGGCGGGAACTTGCGCTGCGCAGCTTGCCTCAGATGGTACGCAAGCCATTTCTGGCTGGCCGACCGCTCTGCATTGGTGAACTTCAGCGTCCTTCATCGGCGGTGGCGTTGGAGCCTGCGCTCGCCATGGCGGCGGATTTCAAGTGCATGCGGCGCACACTGCCCAGTCAGAACTATCCGTTCAAATTATTGCCGCCCGCCGACCTCCGTTCAGGCGGCACTGTGGTGCTGATTGACATGGGTGCGGAAACACTTGGCTTGTTGCGTATGGATATCGAAGCGCCGGCCGGCACGATTATTGATATCGCGCATGGCGAGCACCTTGAGGATCTCGGGGTACGTCCTGCGCCTCAGGATCGCCGTTTTGCCGATCGCTACATCTGTCGCGCCGGGCATAACCGCTTTGAACTGCCATTTCGCCGGTTTGGTTGCCGTTACATTGAGTTGCATATCCTCAATTATCGCAAGCCGCTCCTCTTGCACGCCGCCGGTTTGTATCCACTCGAATACCCGGTGCAGGAGCTGGGAAGTTTCACTTCGGACGACAGCGCGCTCGGCGACGTGCGTCAGGTGGCGGTGCAGACGCTCAAGCTTTGTATGGGCGATCACTACTTCGACTGCCCGTGGCGCGAGCAGAGCCTCTATGCTTATGATAGCCGGAGCCAGGCGCTGTATGGCTACTATGCCTTCGGGGAATATGCCTTTCCGCAGCAGTCGTTTCGTTTGCTAGGGTGGGGGCGGCGCGATGACGGGCTGATCGAAATGTGTGCCCCGGCGGGGGTGCCGGTTACCATTCCGGTTTTTTCGCTGGCCTGGATCTGCGCGCTTCACGAGCACTGGTTATTCAGCGGCAGCGACAGGCTGTTCCGTGAATATCGGGCGACGATCACGACGATCTTTGATGCGTTCAGGTCGCGCTTTGACAAGCGCTCCGGGCTTTACGGCCTTTTTGACGGCAAAGGTTACTGGGCATTTTATGAGTGGATCAACGAACTGGATTACAAGCGCGAACCGTTGACCGGTGCCGGCGGCAAGTTCCGGATTGACCTGCCGCACAATCTTTATCTGCTCGAAGCCATGGAGCGCTATGCAGAGATGCTTGCGTTGAGTGGCGAGCATGTCGCAGCCCAACGCTGGCGGACGGATGCCGCTGCGCTGCGGCGTCGTACGCACGCCATCTTCTGGGATTCTGAGCGTGGTTGTTATGCCAGTTATGCCGATCGCAGCGCACGCTGGCACTATGCGGCTGGTGTGCAGGCGCTGGCGCTTTGCAATGGTCTGGGTTCGCCAGCCACCAGACGGACCGTGCGGGAACGCATGCTTAACGATTCCACGCTGGTTCCGATGACATTGCAAGTCATGGGCTATGGCTGCCAGGCGTTGCTGGGTGCCCGGCTGCCACAACAGGTTGCGATGCTTCAACGCATACGCAGCACCTTTGGCGGAATGCTGCGGCAGGGTGCCACATCGCTCTGGGAAATTGATAAAATTTACGACGATTCATTTGCAATCGCCGGCAGTCTTTGCCACGCCTGGTCATCGGTGCCAGTCTGGCTGACGCAGGCCTACATTCTGGGTGTGCGCCCGCTGACCCCGGGGTTCCGGCGGTTTACGGTCAATCCACATCCCTGCGGCCTGCCGTCGGCCGCCGGGCATGTGCCGACACCGCACGGCGTGATTGAGGTGCGCTGGGAGCGCGGGCGCGGCGGCGAGGCGGCCCTTTGCCAGCGAGATCGTGCGGATCGAGGCGGCGGTGTGAGATC
>JBAXJV010000216.1:0-5146 GCA_037137675.1 bacterium
AGGTAGGGCGAGGCGTCTCGCCGAGCCGTCTTTGCGGCTCATAAGTGGCTGTCCGGTAGAATCAGCGCCGCTTAGACGCAAATTTGGGTGGCTGGTTCAAGGTTGACTTGTTGGTGCCGGACGACCTATACCTTGTGCCTGTTCGAACAATCTCCGGGTTTTATTAAAAAAGGAGTTTTTATGATCTCGAAACGTATCCCTGCGCAGCGCGGCCAAGGCGGCGAGAGTGCCATGCGGGATCGCAATCTCAGCCCCCAGCGCATGTTCCAGATGATGGCCGCTGAACTCGGCGCGCAAGACCGTTTTGCCGGCAGCACGGCCGCCGAATTCCGGAGCTGGCATAAGGCGACGCTTCCAAAAGTGCTCGCCACGCTCGGCGATTTTCCGGAGCGCGTTCCTCTCCGGCCTGAATTGATCGTGGAATGGGAAGAGGGCGGACTCCGCAAGCAGCGGTGGTGGCTCAATGTGCAGAAGCACCTCTCAGCCGTGCTGCTGGTGGCCTGGCCGGTGTCATGGAAGCCCGCGGACGGCCAGCTTCCAGCTATTCTCTGCTGTCATGGCCACGGGCCGTTTGGCAAGGAGGTTGTGATGGGGAACGCCTCCTCGCCGGAATACCGCAAGGAGATCGATGGCGTCAATTACGACTACGGACGGCAGATGGCCGAAAAGGGATTTTTCACCTACGCCATTGATTGGATTGGCTTCGGGGAACGCAACGATGCCAGCAAGCCCAACCACCTGAACCTGGCCGGCGGCCGCGACTGGTGCAATCTGTACTACCTCCATGCCACCATGCTGGGCATGACATCGCTTTCCATTAACGTGACGCATGGTATGGCGGCAACGGATTTCGTCAGCTCACTGCCGCAGGTGGACCGCAAGCGTCTGGGGGTCATGGGCTTGAGCGGCGGCGGGACGATGAGTCTCTGGATGAGTCTCGTAGATCAACGTATCCGCGCCACCGAAATCATCTGCTACAGCGATCTGTGGGCCGATATGGGTATTCGCGACATCAACTACTGCGGTATGCAGGTCGCGCCGGGATTATACAAGCTGGTGGATATTCCAGATTTGCAGGGACTGCTCGCGCCGCGTCCGCTTTTGGTGGATATAGGGGTGTACGACAGTTGCTTCCGCATCGAGTCGGCCATGGCCTGCTACCGCCGTGTGGCGGCGATTTATGCGGCGGCCGGCGCCAGTCAGCGTCTCGAGCTCGACCTGCATCCGGATAACCACTCCTGGGGTAATCGTAAGGCTTGCGAATTTTTCCAGCGTTATCTGCCCTGATCGCTCATTTATGCAATACCCCCTTCGATGCGCGCTACGTTCCGGTGTGCTTGCTGGAGGGTGGCTGGCTGCATTTTCAGGTTCGGCAGCGCCCGCTGTTGCAGCCAACCCGCCCACCAACGCGCCCTTTCCGTATGTTTGGGCCACCGCCTACCACCTCTTACCGGAAACCACCAGCGAGGAATCCGGGTATTTCTCCCTTTGCGAAGGGCGGGACGGCAGTATCTATGTGGGAACCGCCAAATACGGCGCCAATTCCTACCTTGTTGAATTCGATCCGGTCCGCTTCGCCCAGCGCATCGTCATTGATACCCGCAAGGTCTGCGGGCTTAACGCCACCGGTTATGCCGCCCAGGCCAAACTGCACACCCGCAACTTTGTCGGACAATCAGGCAAAATCTATGTCGGCAGCAAGCAGGGTTACCGGGTTGGCAAGGATACTTCGGTTTATCCCGGAGGGTACGTTATGAGCTACGATCCACTCACCGGACGGGCTGAAAATCTCGGCCGTCCTTTACCCGAACAGGGCATCATTGACGTCGTGACTGATGAGGCCCGGGGGCTGCTCTATGCCGTTACCTGCGAAGATCAGCACTGGATGCTCGGCAAGACCGGCGACACCAACAGCTGGCGTGAACTCGGCCCGCTGCTGACCCCCTATGCCACCACGCTGATTGACGCGCAGGGCCGTGCCCACGCGCTGTCCACTAATTTTGATTTATGCAGCTACGACCCCGTCACCGACCGGGTATCGGTTCGCCCGGTATTGGTCGGCAAACACAAATTCACCCACGCCACTCCGTCCTCGATCCCCACCTGGAATCTGGCCGCCGACGGAAAAACTGCCTATCTGATCCTGATGAATGATCCGGTCTTGTACGCCATTGATCTCAGCGGCAAGGGTAGCGCCATCAAGGCCGTGAATTGCGGCCGGCTGACCGGGGACCCCGATCCGGATTCGCGCGCGGCGCTCAGCATTGGCCCCGACGGGCGGGTCTGGACCTTGATCCGGACCTCCAACAACACCGGCTTTGGCAATGGTATGCTGCACCGGCTGATCCGGTATGACCCCAAGAAACGCAAAATAGAAGACCTGGGCGTGCTGGCCGTCAAAAATCCGGATTTCTACGATTTCTCCGCCAAGCAACCGCACAGTCATGGCTACCACACCCTGCCTGATGGCACGCTGACCCCCTTGCATGCCCATATGGGCTTGATCGTTGCCCGCGATAACTCTCTCTATGCGACCATTCTTTACCCTTATTCACTGCTCCGGATCGAAGGCTTTAAAACCCCGCCGCCGCCCGCGCAAACCTCCAGCCCCGCCGCTCAGGTGCTCGAAGCCGTCCTGAAGCTTTGCGATGATGCCGAAAAACAGCTGCCACAGGCTGTCCGCGTAGGAGAAGCCATTGCCGAACGCCACTTGAACGGGGGCGCCATCGGCGCGTGGTGGGAAAATGGATGCCTTGGCCCGGAGCTCTATGGACGGGCCGGCAATCTAGTCAACATCGGCTATGACCGCGTTTGGACAACCAACCGTACTGATCGCGAAAAAAGCAACGATATTGCGATTGTCGGCATTGATTGGCCGCCCTTTGATACCGCCCGCCGTCTGATTGCCCTGGAAAAAATGCGCTCCGCATACATCGTCGGATTTGGCCCTCAAGCGCACCCCGATCTTTCCAATGAGGTTGCTGCGTGCACGGCCTTTTTCGACACCGGCTTTGCAACGGACGACCGCGTGGTGCGTCTCGATGAACTCCGGCGCGCGGGTCATCTGAATCATCTCGCCAATGCCCTGCACGGCTGGATGGTGATGGCCGAAGCTACCGCCGCCCTGACCCGCAAGGGCCGCACGCCGACGTTCTGGAAATCCTACAGTTATCCCGACGGCCGCGAATGGGGCGCCCGCTACATGTCGAAAAAACAATTTCATGACGAAATCACTGTTCCACCCCAGGCGCCAGGGGTGCTGGCGCAAACCTACATTGACCGCATCCGCTATTTCGTTCGCTGCCTGAAAACACAACAGCTTGATGCCCTGCAAAAAGCGGCTGAACTGATCGCCGCTGAACATAAACACGGGCGTAAAACAGTCGTCGCCTGGGCCGGACACATGCCGGAAGCCTATGTCGGACGGTTCGAGGATAAAGCCTGGTCGCAACCAGTTCAGTTGCATCCGTTTTTGGAAAGTCAGCGCAAGGATTTCCGGGATCACACGCCCGACGGCGCCCTGGTTGTGCGGTTGGGCTATCAGGGCATAGATCCTCAGGCGCTGCCGCTTTTTCTCGAGAAGAAAAACCGGCTGATTTGCCTGGCGGGCGCAAACCCTGATCCCGCGTGGCAGATGCCGCCGGACGCGCTGGTCAATATTGATCTGGTCTGGCCATTCGGCGATGGATGCGTCACGCTGGAAGGCTATCCCTTCCCGGTTTTTGCCCCCTCAGGGATCATTCAGGCCGCCGCCTATTCGGCCCTCTGCGCCGAAGTTGAAGCGCGGATTATACCCCGGCCCTGACTTTGCGATCCCCTTACCCTCCGCTGTACCGCCGTCCCTCATCCAGCATGATCATGTAATTATCCAGGGGAATGTAGTTTGCAACGCTGTTGCCCGTGCCCAGACAATAGCCACCGCCAGGCTGGCACACATCCAGCGTCTTCCGCACGCGTTCGCGAATAGCCGGTTCGTCTGCGCGGCAGAGGAAATCCACGTCAATGCCGCCGATCAATGACAGCCGCCGGCCGTAACGCCGCTTGACGTCGCAGACATCCTCAATCGTATCCTCAAAACTGTGCTTGGCGTCAATCCCCACGGCGTCAATCAACTCTTCCATGATTTCGCTCAGGTTTCCGCAACTGTGCAGCAAATATGGACGACCGGCTGCATGTGAGGTTGCCGCCAGCTGCTTGTGGCAGCGCAGCACAAGCTCGCGCATGTCCGGCGGCGATATCAGCAAGCCGGTTTTGAAGCCCATATCGTCGCTGCCCCAGACCAGTTTGACGCGGTCGAATTCCAGAATGCGCGTCAGGCTGTTCGAGAAAAAGTCCTCGAGTTTACGGGCGATCGCCGCCACCAGCTCCCGCTGCTCGGAGAGGGCGTAGCACAGCGTTTCGTAGCCCATCAGCCAGGACAGGAATTCCATCTGGTGCGCGAATCCGCCCGAGCCCACGATGCACATATCTTCGGGCAGGTTCTTCTGATACCACTCCAGTTCACGCGTGGCGCTGGGCGTGCGTGGATCGGGCCACGGGAACTTCTCGAACTCCTCCCAGTTAGTGATCGGACCGGTGTGTTCATCGCGAAAATTACGGGCGCCATTGCTCGATGACGCAGTGTTTTTCACGGCATGGTTGAAAAACGGAAATTCCAGCCCCACCATTCCGATCCGCACAAAGTCGTAGCCGCAGAAACGCTGGATCGCGATGTATTTTTTGCGCTCGAAGTCGGGGTCCCGCGGATCGAGCCCCGTCGTCAGGGCAAACCGTTTTGCAATGGCCTCCCGAATCTCCGGATCCTGGAAAAGCTCCATAAAGTAGACCCGTTCCGGCGTGCCGCGCCGCCGGATATTGTCCACCAGCCCCGGCCAGTCCGGCTGGACGGCCTTGGAAAACCCCTTGAAACTCGCCATGCGCACTCCTTGAACAGATGGAAGTTATTGCTACGCGGAAGAAAATAGCACCGGACGGCGCCCATGCACAGGCCATTTTCGTCAGCAATTGCTAAATTGCTTACTTTCATCTGCCAAAAACCTTGCATTGACAATAATGCGGCTGTTATTATCAAGAACATAGTGGAAAAAGTGCTGCGGAGGTTTGTAATGCGAGCAAAAATTCGGGCCATGCTTTTTTTAATCAGTGT
>JBAXJV010000217.1:0-5116 GCA_037137675.1 bacterium
TGGCTTTAACCGCCACCGGCCATTTTACGCTCTGTCAGCCGCCTGCGCCATTACTTGCCGCACTCTCGGCATCTCGCGAACAGCGGCTGTTTGCCGCCCGCAGCAGTGGTGCGCGCTATCTAGTTCAAGGTGTGCTGGAGTTTGAGGGAGCGTCGCCAGTTCCTGGTGATGCGGTGACCATGCGTGTGGAAGTAACCGATCTTACAACCAGCCTGGTCGTGTGGATGGATCGTCAGACCGGTCCGCTGCCTGCGCCGGCCCTTAATCCAGCGCCTTAGAAAATCAGGCGCAGCACCCAAAGCAGCACCACGCCAAGAAACGCCAGCGCAACAATGGCGCGGTTGCGTTGCGTGCGCCTCTCGCGACGCAACGGCTGCAGTGCTTTTAAACTACCGGTGGTGAAATAGCTGGCAAACCGCTCGTGGTCTCTCGCATCGCGAGTCATGAGTTCAGGTTGCGCCTGCGGTGCTGCATCCGTCCGCGCAACTGCAGCTGCCACACGGCGGTCTTTTGGCGACGCTGGCGGCACGGCCACCAGTGGACGCTGAACTGACTGTGCTTTTGGTCCGGTCGGCTGTGCAATTGCTGGAACGGGAAGGGGTGGCCTCATTGCTTGCGCGGCGCGGGCGCTATAGCCCGGATAAATATCATTCCGCTCAGGCTTGTCCACCACCCGGCGCAACAGGCGCATGTCGTCATGGACGTTGCCTAGTTCGGATTCGATTTCACGAATGCGCTCTTCCAGCTGAGCTGCGCGCGTGGAAGAACGCCCGGACATATCGCGACGCTCTGTCATATCAACTTCCGCCCCGCTGCTTAAGGTAGGTGCCGGCCAGACAGGGCCACCACAAGAGCGATCAAGAGCAGTGTCACGATAAGCGGCAGGCAAAAGGCCAGCCCGCGCTGCAGCCACACGCCAAATCCCGATTTTTCCAGGGTATCGTTCAGCTCACCGCCTGACATTGAGGCAGGTCTCCCGGACGCTTCTGAAGGACCGCCAGCCGCCTCGATAACCGCCTGCGTGCGCACGTATTCCTTGCGAATATCGTCAATGCGCACCAGTGCATTACCCAACTCCTGCCTGAAATCCTGATCAGACCAGGTCGCATCGTTGATGCCCTGTACGTCTTTGCGCATTTCCACAAACCGTTCGCGGGCGCCCGCATACAGTTCGGACATTCTAACCGCCTGCTCCTCGAGCTTTTCGAGCGACACCAGACTTGCCGATAAACGGTCGAGCAACTGCTGCTTGCCGCTCTCGTAAGACACCTGTTGCTGTCCCAACTCTTCGACGTTCTGCTTTTCACGCTCCAACTCGTTCTGGCGTAGCTTAAGCTTCTCGATTTCCAGCTTGGCGCTTACTACCTGAGTATTCATCTCCTCGCGGTGGCGCGTCATGCGGGTCAGGTTAAGGTCCGATATCGGACGGTTAGGCATGGACTCCGCTCCGACTGGACGAATCACATCTACCGCCGCCGGAGCGCCGATGCTTTTAGCCGACCGCCGTTCAACTACATTCGGTTCAAAGAAGTCCGTGCCGCCCATACGTGGTCTCCAGTTCTGTATACGCCGACACTTCGGGGAACCCCGTGTGTGCAGCGCTTTATGTTGATTCTAGCTTCACGCGCTTAGTTCTTACAAGCACGAAAACTTAAGCGAAGAGCGTCGGCAGGTCAGCCCATTTGGACGCAGGGTCGGCACTGATGGCGGCAATTTTGGCTTCCATATCCGACCACATTTCCTCGTTGATTATTTCATAACTATGCCCCCAAAAATAGAACACCCCGCCCTCGCGGGCGAGCTCGTAGCGCTTCCAGAAGTCTGCGGCCAGAAAGTGGCAACAGGGGTGGAACTCCATGGGGTCGTCCGGCGGGAAGGGTTGCGTCACGTTCTTCGTCGTCCGCGCATACAGATGGCCGGCTGTCCGCAGCGCCGCGATGACCGCCGGGCTGTATGAGCCAAAAGGATAGGCAAAGCCCAGTACCGGCTGTCCGAAAAACTGCTGGAGCCGCGCGCGCCCTTCTTGAATCTCGAGCGCGATGGCGTCGGGCGCGAGTTGTTCGAGATGCGGATGCGTGAGCGAGTGGTTTGCGATTGTGAATCCATCGTACACGGAGGCCATTTCGTCCCACCCCAGACGTGTGACCTCGGTTTCCATGAATTTCCATGCTGCACTGCGCCGCGCTACGTGCAGATTAGCGTTGAGATTGAATGAAGCCCGCGCCTGATGGCGCCGCAGTATTTCTGCCAGGCGCGCGTCCGATCCAACTCCATCATCCCAGCACTGCACTACTGTCATCATTTTTTTATTCATTATGGTGCTCCGTTTTGACTGCCCTGCGTTGATTGAACCGTCCCGTCCGTGAAATAGCGTTTCAGCAGTCCCTGCGCTTCGGCAGCTGCAGCTATCCGCCCTGCATCATTTAAAACACGATGTCCTTCCGTCAGCACGCGACCAACCCAGCTGCGGGTGGGATCGTCGGACGCCATAGCCGCTAAGGCGTCGGCACACTCGCGAATCAAGGCCGGCCAGACATCCGGCAAAGGCGACGCAAGGAATTCGCCGGTCGTTGCGTTGCGTTTCAACCGTCCCTGATGGGCCAGATTGTAAAGGCTGTGCAGCACCATGCGCCCGCACATCGGATTGCGTTGCGTGCCGGAAATTCGCAAGCCCTGCCAGGCCCAGTAAAGTGCATGCGCCTCGGGTGTACGCCAATCCAGAATGCCGGTTTGCGTTTCGAGTATCCGCACTCGATTTAGATCAAGGCCCAGTGGCTGACACGCTGCCGCACTGGCGACGCGCCCGCCGGGGGCTGAAGCTTCGACCCGTTCCGCCCAGATCTTCCGGTAGGCTGCGGCATACGGATCGTTAGGCTGTCCGCCCACACGGTCGGTATATAACCAGGCCAGTTCGCTGTACATGCGCGGTTCACCAGCTGCTGCGGGCAGCCCCTGATCGCGCAGCAGCCGCAATCCGCTTTCGATCCATCGCCAGCGATCCGATGGGTCTGGAAACATCACGCTGATGTTATAGGCCAGATTCCAGGCTTGATAAGTCCAGACGCCGGCATCATGCGGCTGCAAGGCTGCGATCCACCCGGAAAGCTCCACCAATTCCATGTAACGCCCGTCATCCTGCAGCCGCGCTGCGCGCACCCACAGCAGATCTCCCGCCAGCCCCCGGAATGGACCAAGGCCCACGGCCGCAAATCTTATCAGCGGCGACATACCCGCCGCCGGTTCTGCGCCTGCCGGTCCAGTGCCGGTCGCCAGGCGCTGCGCGATCCATCCGGCCATGGCGAAACACAGTGCCGCCGCCGCCAGCCAGAGTCCATTGCGGCGTGTCATGCCGGCGTCCTCGCGATCACCACCCGTGCGTGCCCCGCCAGATCGGGCTTGATCTTAACTTCAATAAAACCGTGCTCGGCCAGGCAGCCGCCCGCCGCCTGGCCCTGCGTTGCGCCTATTTCAAGAAAAATCCAACCGCCGGGCCGCAGCGCAGCGCGCGCCTGAAACACCAGACGCCGCACGATCTCGAGTCCATCCGCACCGCCGTCAAGCGCGGTTTCCGGCTCGTAAGCCCGCACCGTTTTCGGCAGCCGCTCCAGCTCCTCGCGCGCAATGTACCGGAGATTCGCCACCACGCCGTCCAGGCTGCCGCCAGCCAGGCCGTCCAGTAAATCGCGCTGTTCCAGCTTCACGCGCATGCCCAGTCCCAGGCGTTCTGCGTTGCCGTGCGCTACTGCCAGCGCCGCATCGCTCAAGTCCAAAGCCAGCACCACCGCCGTCGGACGCTCGGCCGCCAGTGTCAGCGCGATGCAGCCGCTGCCCGTGCCGACGTCCGCCACCACCGGCGCCGGGTTTTTCCAGAGCGCTGCACAGGCCAGTACGTGACCGACCAGCTCTTCGGTTTCTGGACGAGGGATCAAAACCCGCTGGTCTACAAGGAAGCGCCTTCCCATGAAATCGGCATCGCCAAGCACATATGCCAAAGGCTCGCCCGCCGCCATCCGGCGCATGCCGTCGCGCAATGCCACAAGTTGTGGTTCATTCAAAAACATTTCAAAGCGCAGGTAAAGCTCCAGACGTTTACACCCGAGTGCGCGCGCCGCCAGCCACTCGAATGACAGACGAGGGTGCTCAACGCCGCGTGTTTCCATCCATGCCGCACCGCTTTGAAGCACTTCCAGAAGACGCCGTTGCGGAGCAGTACTGGCTGCTGAACCGGCAGGCGTTGTTGCTTCAATTGTCACGCGGTTATATTTCTATCCGCACCATGCCGAGCGCGGACGCCGTAGCATCCGCACCGGCCGCGCGCAGGGCCGCCGCATCCACGCTGGTGGTCAGCCCCAGGCAGCGCATGCCGGCCGCCTTTGCGGCGCGCACGCCCATCGGGGCATCTTCGATTACCAGCGCACAAGCGGGCATCACGCCAAGCTTGTGCGCCGCCGCCAGAAACAGGTCCGGGGCGGGTTTCTTATTCGCGACTTCTGAGCCCGTGACCACGGCATCAAAGGCCGACTCGGGCAGCCCGATTTCGCGCAGATTGCCATCGAGTTTCACGCGGTCGGCGCTGGTTGCAACAGCCGTTTTCAATCCGCGTGCACGGCAGGCGTTAACGAACTCCAGGGCCCCCGCGTAGGGCTTCAGACGACCGCGGATAATCTCAAGGTAAATTGCATAGGTGCGCGACTTGTCCGCTGGCATCTGCATTGTAACGCCATGCTGCGCCGCGACGCCGCCGAGAAATTGGTTTTCGCCGGTGCCGATGAAAGGCTGAAACTCCGCAGGCAACACCGTAACGCCGTGACATTCGGCGAACATCCGGCAGGCTGCTTCTGCAATGAACGGCTCCGAATCGCAGAGCACTCCATCCATGTCAAAAACCACGGCGGTTAGATTATCGAATAGTTTATGCATGGGGGTTAATTGCCTGGGGGTTCAGTATTCAGGGTTCAGGGTTCAGTATTCAGAATTCAGAAGACAGGATTCAGAAGAACAGGCGATAAACTTTCTATTTTCCATTCTGGATTCTCCTCTGAGAAATCAGGGGTCAGGGTGTCAGGGTTCAGGTAAAATCCGGCCTGAACCCTGAACCCTGAACCCTTTCTCATCT
>JBAXJV010000218.1:0-5106 GCA_037137675.1 bacterium
ATTTCGATGACCTTGTTTTGAGCGGACTCATCGGACACAATAAATTGTGCGCTGCCGTCACCTTGCGAACCAACCCCTTTGCCGCCCAGAATATGTGGCTGTATTGGCGGATAGGCGAGCACTTTGTGAAGTATTGGCGCCGTGAGCTGCGCCGGGCATGCCGGCATGCAATAGGCATCGAAGTCCGACTGCGCCTGACGCATCAGCGCTCCCAGTTGCACCGCATCGCCGGCACGCATGGCCTCTGAAGCCGCATGTGTGATTCCGGCGCTGATCGGCCCGAGGTATCGCTGGACGCCACGCTGAACTTCGTTGTCGGCGAAGGGATAACAGTGGTTCAGTTCATTAAGAATCTCACGTGTGTCCTTGCCGGCATTCAGATCCGTAATTACGAAGTACAGCGGCTTGGGCACAGAGAGTTCTTCCACGTCAATCTGGTCGCCATCGAACGTCATGAGTGTCGGGCGGTTACCATAAGCACAGCCCTGATCCATGCGCCCGCAGCGTGATGGGGTCGTGATCTCGCCCAGATAGGCAAATTCCATCTCACCCCGCACGGTCATCTTGAGGTCGTAAATACGGTTGAATGCGCGTGCCACCAGCACACACACGGCAGCGCTGGAGGAAAGGCCTTTTTTGATCGGCAGGTCGGTTAGCTCGTTGTCAATTTCTATGCCGCGCACCCGGTAGTGGGTCATGATTTGGTAAGCCACGCCTGCGGCGTAACTGAAAAAACCGCCTTTTTCGGCTTCGCGTAATAGCGCGGTCCGGTCCATGGGACATTCGAAATCACACGCTGAGGCACTGCCCGGCAAAGTAGACCGGAAAATCAATTTTCCGGAGTGTGGCTTGATTTGGGCGTACAAGCCTTGATTGGTGCCCGTGATGATCGTATAACCGCAGCTTAAATCGGCATTGATGCGCCGATAGCTGCCTGCCCAGTCGCTATGTTCGCCAAACAGGCAGATGCGGCCCGGAACAAAAATCTTCATGCAGTCTCCTTGCTTAGGTGCTGGAGGGCCGGCGCTGGCGCGGTCAGCCACTCCGCCATCTGAACTGCCAGATTCGCCATGTCGTGCGCCCGATGGGTTGCACGCGTGGGCCCGTCGCCTCCCACGCGTATAGTCCGGCAACCGGCCCGCCGTCCGGCTTCCACGTCGCTCTCCGCATCGCCCACCATCCATGACCGGTCCAGATCCAGACCGTGTTGCGCCGAGGCGCGTAACAGCATGCCGGGCTGCGGCTTACGGCAGTCGCAGGTGTCATGTTCGTGCGGACAGTACAATACATCAAGCAACGTCAATCCAACGGCCTGCAATTGTTCGCAGAGCCTGCGATGCATATCATCCACCGTCGCAGCGCTCATGCGCCCACGTGCTACACCGCGCTGGTTGCTCACCACCACGGCAACAAAGCCCATGCTTGTCACAAGACGCAGAACATCCACAAACTCCGGCTGGATGTGAAAATCCTCCCAGCGTTCAACATATCCGGCCCCCGGTGAAAGATTTACAATGCCGTCACGATCGAAAAACACCGCAGGCCGCTTACAGCTATGAGGAAATGTATCCACGCCACCGAAACCTTTCATCCATGAACACACGGGTTGTCCGCGAGGTCTTTTCATTACCCCGCATTGCTCTGTCAGTCAATCAAATAGAGCTCCGGCAATTGAAGTTTGAGGATTCGTGAATCCGGATCTGGCTTGACATGGATCGGGCAGTCGGTGTTAAAGTGAAGCCTTTTACGCCCGTGAAGTCTTACAGTCAGGAGCAGTCAACATGCAGTCATTACCTAAAGTTATCAACAGCGTCGAAGAATTAGACGAAGTCTTGAGCCGGCCTACGCCCGCGCTGGTAGAATCCATGCGGTGTTTGTCCGGTGATATCATGATCCTTGGCGCCGGTGGCAAGGTCGGACCAAGCATGGCCAGACTGGCGCAGCGTGCCATCGCCGAGGCCGGGGTCAAAAAGAAGGTTTTAGCCGTTGACGTAATGCCTCTGACCTCGCTGCAGGGAACGGGCGTCGAAACGATTGTATGCGATTTGCTCGACCTCGATGCCGTCAGCAAGCTGCCCAAGGTTGAAAATGTGATTTTCATGGTCGGACGCAAGTTCGGTTCGACGGGCAAGGAATCCATGACCTGGGCAATTAATGTAATGGTGCCTTACCATGTCGCGCGCAGCTTCACCAAGTCGCGCATTGCCGCATTTTCAACCGGGTGCGTCTACCCGGTGATGGATGTCAAAACCTGCGGCGCCACTGAGGCGACGCCCACGGAGCCGGTCGGGGAATACGCCCAGTCCTGCCTGGGCCGCGAACGGATGTTCGATTATTTTGCTGACAACCAGGGTGAACGTGTAGTTCATGTGCGGTTGAATTACGCCGTGGAATTGCGCTACGGCGTGCTCTACGACATAGCCAGCCGGGTTTGGAACGGCGAAGAGGTGGATGTAACGACCGGATTTGCAAATGTCATCTGGCAGGGCGATGCCTGTAATCAGGTGTTGCAGAGTTTGGCGCTGGCCGTAGCGCCAGCGCGTATTCTTAATATCGCAGGGCCGGAGACCTTTGCCATTCGCGCAGTAGCGCAGACTTTCGGTAACCTGCTTGGTAAGCCGGTCAAAATTGCGGGTGTCGAAAACGGCTTGGGCTACTTGAATAATGCACAGCAAGCCAATCAATTGTTCGGAAATCCTGTGGTGCCGCTGGGCCGGATTTTGACCTGGATTGCGCACTGGATCAAGAACGGCGGCACGAGTCTTGGCAAGCCGACGCATTTTGAAACACAGAACGGGAAATACTGAAATTAAGATGCCGGTGGCGACACGAAAACTCAGGGTGGGGCTGGTAGGTACCGGCTTTGCCGGGCGTTTCCATATGGAATGCCTGCGGCGGGTTTACGGCGTGGAAATCGAAGTTGCCGGTGTCACTTCGCTGCGCGCAGAAAGCCGCGCCAAATTCGGTAAAGCGCATGGCATTCCGGTTTTTGAGAGTGTGGACGCCATGCTGGGGCAGATCGATCTGCTGGATGTTTGTTCGCCACCCTGCGTTCACGAGGAAGCCATTCTGGCGGCTGCCGCTGCCGGCAAGGCGGTAATCTGCGAGAAGCCCCTGACCGGTTACTTTGGCCTGGCCGGCGACACAAAACTTCGCGGGAACCGGACTTCCAAAAAGATCATGCTGCAGGCGGTCATGAAGCGCTTGGCGCGCATCGAGGCCGCAGTACGCAAGCACAAGGTGTTTTTCGGATACGCTGAGAATTTCGTCTATGCCCCGGGCATCCAAAAGGAGCGGGAAATCGTGGAGAAAACCGGCGCGCAGATTCTCCGTATGCTTGGTGAAGAGTCGCACAATGGCTCGGCGTCGCCAGTTTATGGGATTTGGCGCTATGCCGGCGGTGGGTCGCTGATCGGCAAAGGCTGTCATCCGCTGGGCGGAATCCTTTATCTGAAACGCTGTGAGGGTCTGGCCCGGAACGGAAAGCCGATCCGTCCGGTCAGCGTCAGTGCCCGGACTCATGAGCTGACCCGCTTGCCGGGCTATCGCGACGCCAAGTTGATCCGCACTGATTATCTGGATGTCGAGGATTACGGCTTCATGCACGTTGTTTTTGACGACGGCACAGTTGGCGACGTAATCACCAGTGAAATTGTCCTGGGCGGGATCTACGATTATCTGGAAGTTTTCGCCAACAACCACCGCACGCGCTGTCTGTTGAGCCCTGCCGGGTTGATGGATACCTACAATCCGCGCCACAAACAATTCAAGGATATTTATACTGTCGAGAAGATCAGCAGCAAAGAAGGCTGGACTAAGACGGCGCCCGACGAAAATTTCACCATGGGTTATCAGGCCGAAATTCAGGACTTTGTCGCTTGCGCCGCCTCGGGAAGGCCGCCGCAATCCGGTCTGGCGCTGGCTCTGGATACGACGGCGGTAATCTACGCGGCTTATCTTTCAGCTGAACGGCAGGGCGCGGCGGTTGCCGTGCCGCAAATTTAAGGAGCTCCGAAATAGAAATGCAACCATTACAGCCGTTAAAAGTAGCAATCGTCGGGCTTGGGCATTTACATCCGCGCTCATATATGCCCCTGTTTGCTGGCCAGCCGGACACCAGGGTTGTGGCCGTGGTGGAAGCCAGTGAAGAGCTGCGCAAGCCGTTTTGCGCCGATTTCGGTGTCGCCGGGTATGCGGATCTGGACGCCATGCTGGACCATGAAAAGCCGGAGATTGCGGCCGTTTTTCTGCCGCATGCCGACTGTCCTGCGGCGGCAGCCCGCTGCGCGGAACAGGGCGTGCACCTGATGGTCGAGAAGCCGATGGCGGCCAGCGTCACCGGCGCCGCTGCGATGGTTCAGGCCGCCCGCAAGGCGCAGGTCAAGCTGACCACCGGTTATTGCTGGCGCCTGCACCCGGTGGCCCGCGAGATCAAGCGCCTGGTCACCGCCGGCGTGATCGGCGATGTGGTGGGCGGGGAAGGGCGCTGTGCCGCAGGCCGGCTGACGCGTTATCTGGAAGGCCATTCCGCCTGGATGTTGCAGAAGGCGCGCTCGGGCGGCGGGCCGATGTATAATCTGGGCGTGCACTGGGTAGACCTCTTTCGCTGGATGCTGCAGGATGAAGTAGTCGAGGTTTCCGGGCGCAACGTGAAGATCAACACCCGCTACGACGTTGAAGATAATTCCTTCGCGCAGTTGCGCTACAGCAAAGGGGCTATCATTGCCCTGGATATCAGTTATACCGTGCCGGACGCCTTTCCGTACGGACGCGATCTCTACATCGCGTTGCGCGGCACGCAGGGCGTCATCTCTTGGTCTCCGGCATACGAGGGTCAGAAGGATCTTCTGCACATTTGCAGCGACGCGCCCGGTTTTTCCGGGGCGCCACGCCGCAGTCAGGAATACGAGCTGGAATCCGTAAAGGGCTATTCCGGTTATATGGGGCGCGAGTATCTGCAGCAATTTGTGCAGGCAATCCGCAGTGGCGGCGAGCCGCCGGTTACTGGCGAGGACGGCCTGGCCGCGCTTAAAGTAGTGGAAGCGGTTTACCGGTCGGACGCTGAAAAACAATGGGTGGGGGTTAAAAGATGAAGGTCGTGGTTAC
>JBAXJV010000219.1:0-5040 GCA_037137675.1 bacterium
ACGGGGCCTGGGCTAAATCCGATCCAACGCATCCGCCCGCCATGGCGGGCCTCGCCCTTTTGGTTTTCCTCGCGCATGGCGAAACGCCTGCTTCTCCGGAATTCGGAGTAACCGTTGAAAAGGTCATGAAATATCTGCTTTCGGTGCAGAAATCCACCGGTATGTTTGCCGATGGCGGGAATGCCTATGGTCATGGCATTGACACCTATGCCATTAGCGAAGCTTACGCCATGACCAAAATTGTCTCTCTCAAGGAGGCCATGGAAAAGGGAATTAAGGTTGTTATTGACGGCCAGCAGAAGAATGGCGGGTTCTTCTACGCATACGGTCAGGGTGAAAGATCCGACCTTTCGGTTGCGGGCTGGCAGTTTCAGGCTCTGAAAGCGGCTAAAATGGCGGGCGCCTCCAATCCCGGATTGGACGCGGCCATTGTCAAAGCCATCAATTTCCTGGAAAAGAACGCCTTCGCCAGCGCTGGCGAAAATTCAGGATTTGTGTACGGCTCTACACAGGGCGTAGCACCGAAGGGTGGTGCGACGCCGAGCATGACGGCTGTTGGCACGCTCTGCCTGCAATTACTGGGGCGCGGCAATTCGCCATGCGTCACCGCCGGGCTTCAGTTTTCGGAGCGTGTGCAACCGCAATGGCCTGCCAGCAAAGACGGCAAGGGCACGGTGCCGATGTATACCTGGTACTATTTGACGCAGGCCAAGTTTCAAAAGGGCGGCAAGGTCTGGGATTCATGGAACAGCGCGTTTTCCCGTGAAATAATTGCCAATCAAAAAGCCGATGGCCATTGGGAAGGCGGAGACCATGGCGGGGTCGTATACTCGACCACTTTATGTACGCTGATGCTGGAGGTCTACTACCGCTATCTGCCGAGTTCTCAAAAGCATGAAGATAAGTCGGATGCGCCCGAAAAAGCTTCCGACGAGCCATCCATCTCGATCAGCGTGTAACGTCAGTACTTCGAAAGGAAATTATGATGAAACGTTTTTTCAGTTGTGTCGTCAGCCTGGCACTGGCCTCTGTGTTTGCTGCCGGTTGCGCCACGCATGTGGCCATGACTTCCGATCCCGGTTCTGCCACGATCTACGCCAAGGGGTGCGGGCGTCCATCCTATCAGTGGCGCGACGTTGGTCGGACGCCGATGACCTATAAGAGTTGGTACAGCCACGAAATTGCTTTCGTAAAGTGGCCTGATGGCGTTCAGAGTGCGGTTCAGGATTTGCCGGGCGGCTGTGGCGCGGAGGGGCAGGCGCACTTTGTCAGGCCCGCGGCCTTGCCTGCGTCAGGCACGAACAAGCCCCCCGCACGTTGAGCGCAGCAGAATAGCCGGGACGAACACCGGGCGTTTTGTATTTCAGGAAAAGCCCTGCCAATTTTCGGGTCTGCCACATGACTGAACGCGAACGTTTTATTGCCGCCTTGGAATGTCTTCCGCTGATCGGGCGTGTTCCGCATTTCGAGCTGGTTTTCTTTCTCACGATGGAAGCTTTCGGGAGAGTCCACCCCAGCCAGCGCGCCTATGCCCAGTGGCAGCAAATGGAAAACAAAGAGCGCGCTTTGCATATTCGCGACATGGCCGGCCTCTATATTGTCACGGCAGAGCGTTACGAACACAGCGCCATTTTACTGCACCCGAATCCGCATGATGAAGCCAGCGTTTTTCAGCTGATTGATGCCGTACGCGAGGCCAGCGGACATCGCTATTTCCTGATGCTGCACGGTGACGCCACGTTCGATATTCCCGACGGGAACAGCATGCAGGAGTTTTCGTACCGGATTGCGGATGATCCGGAGGGGCTGAAGCGTGAAGCGCAACTGCGTGTGGACAAGGCTCTGGCTCGCGCCGGACGATTGCGCGCGCATGGCGGGCTGGACGGGTTTGCGCTCTGCGCGGATTATTGTCTCAACGCCGGTCCGTTTCTGAGCCCGGCGCAATTCTCAGAGTTTGTCGCGCCATATCTGGCGCGGCTGATTGCGGGCTACCGCGAACTGGGGTTTTTCACGATTAAACACACCGATGGCAACATCATGCCGATTCTCGATCAATTGGTGCAGTGCCATCCTCATGCACTGCACTCGCTTGATCCGCAAGGAGGAGTGGACCTTGCGGAAATCAAACGCCGGCACGGACATGAACTGTGTCTGATCGGCAATGTAAACTGCGCCCTGCTTGATACAGGTACGGATGCCCAGTGTGTCGAATCTGTGCGCTACGCCCTGCGCCACGGCATGCCGGGAGGCGGGTACATCTTTTCGACCAGCAATTGCATCTATACCGGCATGCGGCTTTCGCGATATGAGCTGATGCTCGATGTTTGGCGCCGCGAAGGCAACTACCCGGGCTAATTATGATTTTACTGCGACTGCCCTGTGTAAATGTGCACCGTCGGATGTGTGGGGCGTGCGGCGGCCAGGTACGGGCGTAGCTGCTGGATGGTTACTGCCGGGTCAGTAAAGATTAACAGCACGGACGGTTGCGGGCGCGCGGCGAGGGCTTTTGCCAGAGCCGCCGGATTTGCCACCGGCGCGGAAGTCACAGTCAGCTCCGCCTGTGACGCACCCTCCTTCCAGTATTCCTCAATCGTTGTCAGGCTGACGTCCGTCAAAACATCTTTAAGTCGCAGATGCAGTTCGAGCGGTTGCTGCGGACGATCCGTCCGGCGCCGCAAACGGTCCGGTGGAATCAAGGACCGGTAGAAAAGGCCGTCCGGCGGTGGCGGTTCAATGCGGACGCCATGCTCGCCTTCGATGCTTTCCAGCCAGGCGGCGGCGGCTTGCGCATTTGTCACAGTCAGCGCGTTGTCGAATGTAACGCTGACAAACGGATCATGGCCGGATTCTGTCAGGCGTCCGAATGTCGCCAAAATGGCCTTTCGGCCCCCGTTTGTTATGACCGTTGTAGCGTTGTGTTCTGCTGTGCGCAGCTCAAAACTGAGCGCCTCCGGTCCGCCCGGCGCATTCGTTGTTGGCGTGACAATCAGGGAAAGGTTGCGCACCCGGCTCCGCCCGTCCGCATACTCGGGCTGGATCTGCACACGCACGAGCGTGCCGGGTTCCAGCAGCGCGTCAGGGTTGGGTACGATGGACCCGTACAACTCTCCCTGCAGCGCCAGTCGCGGGACATCGAATAGCGCATAACATTCGTTATAAAGCGCGCCGATGGCTTGAGGGCCGGCCACGTCTGCCGCACAGACGACGCGGTCTGAGGTCGGGTCCGGCGTTCGATTGGGACCGATGTAAACCCAGCCGCTTGAAGGCAATGTACGCCCGGCGCGGGTGTCAAAGAGCAACTTCTCGAGTGCGTCGGTGCGCACAATGCGTCCGGTGGGATTATTGCCATCGTAACGCTCCACCGTCATCCGGACACGTTCACCTTTAGGCCAGAAGCGCGGCTGTTCGTGATTTACAGGCTGTCCGTCCGGCAGTCCGATAAAGCGCATGGCATCGGCAATATCGACCGCGCTGCCAAAGGATGTTACAAGCGCCTCGTAGTCGCGCCCACTGTTGGTCGTGATCAATGTGAACTCGACTGGATCGGAGCGCTTGAGCCCTGTCGCACGGGCATATACCCAGGCTGTGTGCCCGGTTGAGCTGGCGACCACGCCCGGGCGCACAAGCCAGTTTGTGTCGAACCTATGGGCCGTTTTCTCACGTGCTATAAAGGCTGCCACGCGTGCTTGGAGTGCCGCGTAATCACACGCGGAGGTGCCGGATTCCGGAGACGGCGGCACCTCCGCCGGCAGGTCCGCATTGAGCAGTAGCAGCAGCATCAACAGGCAAAGCGTCGATCGTTTCACTGTGCGCTCCGTTTGGCGTTGGCTGGACGGAGTGGTTTGAAATTGCCTTTTTCCGACTCTTCTGTGGCGCGCGCCTGCGCCACGGCGTCATGCCACAAGGTTTCCTGAGCCCGACGCGGTTCAGCCGCTGGAGCGTAGGCGCGCGTGCTGCGTCCGTCGGCTTGTAAGCGGCGCCCTTTGACGGTGTCATTCAGACAGGCGTCCATCAGAAATCGCAACCGCTGCCTGCAGGCCGGGTCCTCGACTGGCACCAGCAGTTCGATGCGCCGGTCAAGGTTGCGCGGCATCCAGTCGGCGCTGGAGATGAACCACTGCGGGTCTCCGCCGTGTTCCACGCACAGAATACGGCTGTGTTCAAGAAAGCGGTCGACAATGCTTACAACGCGGATATGCTCGCTCAGGCCGGGCACGCCTGGCCGCAGGCAACAAACTCCGCGCACGTTCAAATCCACTTGTACGCCGGATTGTGAGGCTGCGTAGAGCGCTTTGATCAGCTCAGGGTCCACTAGTGAATTAAGCTTGGCTTGAATGCGGGCGGGTTGGCCCTGGCCGACGCGCTGGATTTCGCCGTCAATCAGCTCCAGAAGACGTTCGCGTAGCGTGAGCGGCGCTGCTGCGAGCTTGCGGTAGCGCGACGGTTGCGCGTAGCCGGTGATGGTGTTGAAAAAGAGCGATGCGTCAGCCGCGAGATCCGGGTTGGCCGTAAGCAGGCTGATGTCGGTGTAAAGACGGGCGGTTATTTCGTTGTAGTTGCCCGTGCCGAAGTGCATATAACGGCAGATTCCGCTGGCTTCGCGGCGGATCACAAGGCAGAGTTTGGCATGGGTCTTGAGCCCTTTGATGCCGTAAACCACCTGCACGCCGGCTTGTTCCAACGCGTGGGCCCATTCGATATTGCGCTCTTCGTCGAAGCGCGCTTTCAATTCCACGATGGCAGTGACGTTTTTTCCCTGCTCGGCAGCCCGCGCAAGCGCTGCAACAATCGGGCTGTTGCGGCTTGTGCGGTACAAGATCTGTTTGATCGCCAGAACATCGGAGTCGTCGGCGGCCTCGCTTACCAGACGCAGCACTGGATCAAAGCTGTCGTAGGGATGGGCCAGCAGCAGATCCTGACGTGCGAGGGTGGAGAAGATGGATTCGCCCGTGCTTGCCAGCGGCGGCGATTGCGGGTCCCATGGTTTGTTGCGCAGAAGATTGAAGCCCGGCAGCATGGCCAGCGAAAAAAAGCCGTTCA
>JBAXJV010000220.1:0-5006 GCA_037137675.1 bacterium
GGAAAAAGCTTGGCGATTTCCGCGCTTGATACTCGCTTGCGTCGCAAACCAGACCCCGATCCACCGCCATGTCCGGCGCCCTCTTCAAGCGCTTCAATCGCCGCCCCGTCTTCCGGTATCATGTCCCAGTAGTGCAGGAAAGCATTCTTCTTAAGGCCGATATCCACAAACGCCGCCTGCAGTCCGTCTTCCAGATTGCGCACACGCCCTTTGTAAATACTGCCTACAATGCGTTCTTCGGTCGGATGCTCGACCTGATACTCCTCCAAACGCCCGCTCTCCATGACCGCCACACGGGTCTCCAGATTCTCGGCGTTAACCACGATTTCCCGCTTGGACACTTTGCGTCCGAAGCGAAATTTCAATAAACCCTCAATCGCTTTTTTGAACATACTTAACTAGCCTTTCTTACATACACACTTTGCATTAGCCCCAGCATAAGCAGGGTGGACACCAGAAAGGTGCCTCCATAGCTCACCAACGGCAGGGGGATTCCCGTCACGGGCAACAGCCCCGTTGTCATTGCCACATTTATAAACACATGACTGAAAATCAGCGTCGTAATCCCGATACACAACATACGGCCCATCATATCCGGCGCCCGCAGCGCCGTCATCAGCCCGCAACCGATCAACACCACATACAGACCCAGCAGCGCCGTGGCCCCGGCGAACCCCGTTTCCTCTGCAATCACCGCGAATATGAAGTCGGTCGGCGATACCGTTCGCGGCAGGAAACCATATAAATTCTGGCGCCCCTGCATATAGCCACGGCCGTACACGCCGCCCGAACCGACGGCAATTTCCGACTGTCGCCGGTTCCACCCTGCGCCCAGCGGATCGCTGTCAGGGCGCAGAAATACTTCGATCCGGTCGCGCTGGTAGTGGCTCAATCCAAGGCGGTGAAAGAAAGATTCCTGACGTTCCGGACGCATGCCCAGCATCTCCGGCAGCATGACCATCGCCAGCACCGCAGTCACGGCCAGCGCGCCCGCCACAATCAGAGCCAGCAGCGGCCGCCATGACGCTCCGCCAATGAAAAGCATGGCCATCGTGATCGGAACAAAGACCAGCGCTGTTCCCAAATCGGGCTCCTTCATAATCAACACCATCGGCAGCGCTGCCAGAGCAAACGCCTTCCAGATCGCCGGTGGCGCCGCGCTGCGTTCGCGGGCCGCAAGCCAGACGGCCAGCGCTAAAATCACCGCAAGCTTCCCGAGTTCCGATGGTTGCACCACCATGCCAAACGCCATCAGCCAGCGGCGCGCACCGTAAATTTTGACGCCTACAAACAACACCGCGATCAGCAGCGCAACGACCAGTCCGTAGAACGCCCAGGTCCCGTCGCGCAGACGGCGGTAGTCCAGCCACAGCGCCGACCAATAGACCGTCATCCCCACCAATGCCCAGCGCATCTGCTGGACGTCCAGAAAAAGCGTGCGGTCAGTGCGTAAATGTGTCGCACTGTGAATGAACAGCACCCCAACTGTCAGCAGCATGATGATCGCCGCCGTCATCCACCAGTTTTGTCGCAGCCAAAGCCGCCATAAATCATGTATGCGAGCCATCGAGCGCCAATTCCTCTGAGCCGTCCACCACACTCTGCATCAGGCGCCGCACCCGCGGCGCCACCGTTGACCCACCCGAATCGCCCTGATCAAACACCATTGCCATGGCATAGCGCGGCGCTTCGTACGGACCGAAAACAATCATCCAGGCATGCTTCGAGCCAGAACCTTTGACGCCAAACTCGGCGGTCCCGGTTTTTCCGGCCAGCGCTGCGCCTTCTATCCGCGCACGCCGCCCGGTGCCCGTGGGACTCATGATTACGTCGTACATCCCCATGCGCACCGCCTGCGCAAGCTCAGGAACCCATTGCAGGTCGCGCACCAGTACAGGCGCGAGCCATACCGGCGCCACCTGCCCGGCACGCTGCACCCCGCGTACAAAGCGCGGACGGAACACACGTCCGCCATTGGCAAGCGCTGCCGTGGCCACGGCCATTTGCAGCGGAGTCACCGCCAGCGCACCCTGTCCGATCGAACCGTTGGCCGTATCGCCAGACCGCCAACCCTCGTGCCAGTGCTGCCGCTTCCAGGCGTCATTTGGAAGCTCGCCGGCCACTTCGTAGTAGCCGTCAATCCCCGTAAGCTGCCCAAAGCCCATGCGGTAGGCCAGATCGTAAATCACTTCCCATCCACATTGCACTCCGGCCTGTGCGAAATACGCGTTACACGATTGTTCGATCCCACGCCGCAGCGCCACGCTGCCGTGGCCAGCCGAGTTCCAGCAACGGATGCGCAGACCGCCGATCACGGCGTAGCCCGGACAATCAAAAGCCATCTCCGACGTCAGGCGTCCGCTGGAGAGCGCCGCCATGGCCACAACGGGCTTAAAAACACTGCCGGGCGCGTATATTTCCGACATCGCGCGGTTCAGCATCGGCTTGGCTGGATCCTGGTTAAGCGTCTGCCAGAGCGAGGCGCTGAACACCGGCATAAAGGCGTTGGGATCGAACCCCGGCGCGCTTGCCATTGCCAGAACGTCACCGCTGGTCGGGTCGAGCATCACAATCGCGCCCGGCGTATCGCCCAGCGCATCTTCGGCAAGCTTTTGAATCCGCAGGTCCAGCGTTAAATATAAATCGGCGCCGGCTTCCGGCAAACGCTCGACGGTGAGCCCGCGCCGGAATCCAACCACATCCACGTCCATCCGTGCCGTGCCGGACAGGCCGGCCAGCGCTTTGTTCCAGCGCTTTTCGATTCCCGCGCGCCCCTCACTCTCGGGCAGCACGAACTGGCAGGACTGTTTTCCGTCCGTGTCGCTACCAGCACGCCCGACATAACCAAGCACATGCGCTGCATGCACGCCCTGCGGATAGGCGCGCACAGGCTCGACCACCACCTCCACCCCGGGCCGACCATCCGCCTGCTCCATAAAACGCGCCAGCTCCTCTGACGACAGGTCGCGCCATGCCAGCAGCGGCATTGGCAGCCGGCTCTGAATATGGCGGTCTATGTCCGCCGCAGTAAGCGCTGGCGGCCGCCCGATGATGTGCCTCAATTCATCCAGCTCACGCAACACCACGTCCACCGTGCGCGCCCAGCGACCAGCGCGACGGAAAACTGCCAAATCGAGCGCTACGTTGTAGGCTGGCCGGTTGTCCGCCAGCACTTCGCCACCGCGCGCCAAAAGCCGCCCGCGCACCCCGGGCACGCGCAAAGTGCGGGTGGATTGTTCAACCACGTCCTGATCGAACTTACCCACCGCGCGCACCTGAATGCGCCAAAGGTTGGCAGACAGCGCCAGAAACGCCATCGCCATCATCACCGCCAGACCGGCAACACGTAGAGCATGGCGCGCTCCTGAATCACGTGCTTCCATAGAAAATCTTCCCTTCCGTTTTCGGACGCAAGTCCAGCCGCCGTTCCAGGTATGCCGCAAACATCCATACGGCCGGCGTCACCAACGCTCCTAGCAATCCGCCGCCGATGGCCTTGGCAACGACCCAGCTGGCCGGCGCCTGAGCATAATCCTGACCGGCCATCAAAAGCAGATAGATCGCCACCGTCGTCAGCACGCCGCCTGCAAAACCAATCGCCACAGCCGTGCCGGTCGTTTCGCATAACCACGTGCCACGCTGGCTTTGAATGGCCAGACACAGAGCCATCAGGCAAACCATCGAATATCCCATTGGAAGCTGGCTTAATGTATCCTGAAAAAGCCCCGCCACAGCGGCCACAATCATCGTCGTCCTGCGTCCGTGTGCAATCGCAAAGTAGGTCGCCAACGCCATTAGCAGCGGCACTTTGGCCTCTCCCAGCCAAATCAACGACGGGAGCAGGCTCTGCAGCAGTCCTGCAAGCAGCAGCAGCAACAGCACGGTAGCGGTATATATCATGGCGTCGCGTCCTCACGCAGCGACTCTGCGGCTGGGGCCCGCATCGCATTCCGCTGCGGCAGCACCAGCACATAACGCACGCGCGTCAGGTCGGCGCAAGGCTCCAGATTTATCATCCGGTACAACCGTGAAGGCGCCCATTCGATGCGACGCACGACGCCTACCGGAAGATCGGCAGGGAAAACGCCTCCTAATCCGGAGGTGACGACAAGATCGTTAGTGCGCAGATCCGCGCTGCGGTCTGTGTACTCTACGGTGAGCGGCGGCATCGGAGACAGCACGCCCAGCAGTGGCTCACCAGAGGGGGACAATCCGCCGCCGGTTAAAATCCCCGGCACACCGCTGCGGACAAACCGCACCGCCACGCGACTGCTCCGGTCGGATAATAATAGAACGTCGCAAGCGCCATTCGAAACGTCCCGAATACGCCCGATCAAACCATCCGCAGTGATTACGGCCTGTCCGCCGCTCAGGCCGCTGGAAGCCCCGCGGTCAAGCCGCGCCGCCTGCCACCAGCCACCACCATCGTCGCGGGCGATTACTTCGCAGGCCACCGCACTGTCCGGTAACTCACGGGCGCGGCCTAGCAGCCGGCTCAGCTCAAGGTTGCGGCGGTCGAGACTCGCGCTATTGCGCACGCGGGTTCTTAGCGCTTCATTCTCGTGCCGCAGGCGGACACACTCGACGCGCATGCACTCGGCGTCACGACCGGCCTCGATCGCACGATCGGCACGGTGCAAGGCCCTAGCGGCCCAAGCCTGATAAGGCGCCAGACCTTCCCGTATGACGGCACGTAAATTATGCGCAACTGTCGCAGGCAGATTCACCACGATCAGTAACGCAACACCCAATGCTAATAAAACAAGATAACCGCGATCCCTCACCGTACGCAAAAACCTTTCACCGGACAGTCAGCCCAGACGACACTGGCGGGGAGAGGCGCAACACCGTATCAGCACGTAAAGAGAGACCTGCGAAACGCTCAGTAAGGCCGCTCGGTAGCGGCCACTTTGCGGAGAAAGTCGAGCTCGCTAAGCACTACCCCGGTCCCCAGCGCCACAGCGCTGAGAGGATCCTCGCTCAGGTGGACCGGCAATCCGGTGTGC
>JBAXJV010000221.1:0-4991 GCA_037137675.1 bacterium
GCATCCACGAGCGTCATATAGCCGGCGATGACCAGGCCACCTCCGACCTGAGCATCGAGGCCGCGCGCCGCGCGCTAACCTCCGCCGGCGTAACCGGCGAGGCCGTGGAGCTGATAATCGTCGCGACCATCACCCCCGACATGCCATTCCCGAACACGGCCTGCCTGGTCCAGCGCCAGATTGGCGCCGTGAATGCGACCTGCTTCGATCTTGAAGCGGCCTGCACGGGCTTCCTTTTCGCCCTGGAAACCGCCCGTCAATTTATCCGCTCCGGCGCCATCCGTACGGCGCTGATCATCGGAGCCGAAAAGCTAAGCAGCGTCACCGACTGGCAGGACCGCTCCACCTGCGTGCTTTTCGGAGATGGCGCAGGGGCCGTGGTGCTGCAAGCCGCTGCGCCGGACGCTGAACATGGAATTCTTCACACCGTGACAGGCTCGGACGGGCGGCTGGCGGACCTGCTGCAAATCCCCGGCGGCGGCAGCCGTCATCCAGCGTCGCACGCGACCGTTGACGAGCGCCTGCACTACATGAAAATGAGCGGCCGCGAAGTTTTCAAACACGCCGTGCGCTCCATGAGCGATGCCGTATTGCGGGCGCTGGATGGCGCCGGACTGACTCTGTCCGATGTGGACATGGTCGTTCCCCACCAGGCCAACCTCCGGATTATTCACGCCATCTCCGACAAGCTCGGCGTTCCAATCGAGAAGTTTTTTATCAATCTCGACCGTTACGGCAACATGTCAGCGGCATCAATTCCCGTGGCGCTGGACGAAGCCGTGCGGACGGGCTGCGTAAAATCCGGCCAGACGATCGTGCTGGTGGCCTTTGGTGGTGGCTTCACATGGAGCGCTACAGTAATGAAATGGTAAAGGCCCGGGCAGGCTAAAGACTATCAGACTGAAGGAACAACATGACATCAAACGCTATACTTTTCGCCGGTCAGGGCGCTCAATTCGTCGGCATGGGCAAGGATCTGGCCGATGCTGTGCCAGCCTGCCGGGCGCTCTTCGACCGCGCTAACGCAGTGCTGGGATTTGATCTTGCCAAGCTCTGCTTCGAGGGCCCGATCGAGACTTTGACCCGCTCCGACAACTGCCAGCCGGCTATTTTCGTTGTCAGTCTGGCCTGTTATACAGCATTTCGACAGCGCCTGCCGGACTGTGCACCCACAGGCGCAGCGGGGCTCAGCCTGGGCGAATGGACCGCGCTGCATGCGGCCGGCGTGATTTCATTCGACGACACGCTGAAAATTCTGCGCGCCCGCGGCCAGTACATGCAGACGGCCTGCGATGAGCAGCCCGGCGGCATGCTCAGCGTCATGGGGCTGCCGATGCCGGAACTGGAAAAAATCTGCGCCGCAGCGAACGTCCAGATAGCCAACCTCAACTCTCCGGAACAAACCGTGCTCTCGGGCCACAAGGCGGGCATTATTGAAGCCGAAACGCTGGCCAAAGCCGCCGGCGCCAAGCGCACTTTTGTGCTCAACGTCGCCGGCGCGTTCCATTCCCGCCTGATGGCTTCCGCCGCCACACGCCTCAGCACACTGCTGGCTTCGATTCCCTTCGCGGCCCCGCGCTTTCCGGTTATGTCCAACGCCACCGGACGCCCGCACGGCACGCCTGACGAAATCCGCGCCCGCATGGTGGACCAGGTGACAGAGTCTGTTCAGTGGGTGGCCGACATACAGGGCTTTCAGACCCTGGGAGTGCGGACCTACATAGAATGCGGCCCCGGCAAAATTCTTGGCGGATTGGTTAAACGCATTGACAATGACGCTGCAATCTATAGCATTCAGGACCAAGCGACACTCGACAAGGCGGTCTGCGCCATTTCACAAGAGGCCTAGACTGAAGGAAAGGAAATAAGACTTATGGGTATACTGGACGGTAAGATTGCGTTGATTACAGGCGCCTCGCGCGGCATCGGACGTGCGATTGCGGAAACCCTTGCACGGGAAGGCGCCGACCTGGCGCTCTGCGACCTCCAAACCGAATGGCTGGCCGACACGGCTACGGCGGTGCGTGGCTTCGGCCGGCGCGCCGAATGTTTTGCGGTAAACGTCAGCCAGGCAGCAGACGTGGACGCGGGCGTAACCGCAGCCGTTCAAGCCCTGGGACGCATTGACATTCTGGTCAATAACGCCGGAATTACCAAAGACGGGTTTCTGGCGCGCATGAGCGAGACAGACTGGGATGCCGTGATCAGCGTCAACTTGAAAGGCACATTCCTCTTTTCCAAGGCCGTCGGCAAAATCATGATGCGCCAGCGGGGCGGCACCATTGTAAACATCGCCTCGATTATCGGCTTGATTGGCAACGCCGGACAATGTAACTATGCGGCCTCGAAAGCCGGGGTGATTGCGCTGACAAAATCGGTCGCCAAGGAATTGGCCGGCCGGGGAATCCGCGCAAATGCCGTAGCGCCGGGCTTTATTGAGACCCGCATGACCGAAGTGCTTTCGGCAGAAGTCAGGCAAAAAATGTTGGACGCCATCCCCATGGGCCGTTTTGGAACGCCACAAGATGTGGCTGATGTAGTGCTGTTTCTGGCGAGCGACGCCTCGTCGTATGTAACAGGCCACGTCGTAACGGTCAGTGGCGGTATGGTGATGTAAGTAGACACGAAAAAGACCAAGCATAAGGAGAGCAAACATGGCACTGGAAGATAAAGTTAAGGAAATCATCATTGAGCAGCTCGACGTCAACGCGGAACAGGTGACGCCCCAGGCCAAGTTCATCGAAGATCTCGGCGCAGATTCACTTGATCAGGTGGAACTTGTAATGGCGTTCGAAGAGAAATTCGGCGCCGAAATTCCTGACGACGAAGCCGAGAAACTGACGAGCGTCGGCGCCGTCATCGAATACCTGAAGGGCAAAGGTCTCGATAAAAAAGACTGAGTTGTTATAAACTCAGGCAGGGGGGTTCAGGGTTCCGTGTGACCGCTGGCGTAAAATTCGCCGGGCGGATCAGTCATCCGATATTTTCGTGACCTTAGTCCGGGCTTCAGCAGATTATAGTCATGATCAGAAGTTTGATGGCAGGTGATAGCGTCGCAGAAACCGGCGCTTCGCTCATGGATTTCCTGAACCTCAACCCTGAACCTGAAATGGCTTTGGATGAAGTTTTGATAACCCTTCACGCACAGGAGAATAATTATGAGTTCGCATAAAGTGGTCATCACCGGTATGGGTGTCGTATCGCCATTGGGTTGCGACCTCGATGTATTCTGGAAGAAGCTGTGCGAAGGCGAGTCTGGCATACGGGCAATTTCCCTTTTCGATGCATCGGCCATGGACGCCCGCATCGCCGGCGAAGTAACCGGGTTCGATGTGGACAAGTTCGTCTCCAAGAAGGAGCAGCGCCGCATGGACCCCTTCTGCTATTTCGCACTGGCTGCGGCCAAAATGGCAGTTGATGATTCCGGCTTGAATTTCGACGCCGAGGATTTGAACCGTTGCGGAACCATCGTCGGCTCTGGCATCGGCGGCCTGCAGACGCTGGAAGCCCAGCACAAAATCCTTCTGGAGCGCGGACCTTCGCGCTGTTCTCCGTTCATGATTCCCCAGATGATCATCAACATGGCCTCCGGACTGGTCGCCATCGCGCATCATCTGAAAGGACCGAACTTCTCGGTGGTGACCGCCTGCGCCAGTTCCACTCACTGCATTGGCGAGGCCATGCGCATATTGCAGCGCGGAGAAGCCGACGTGATAATTGCCGGCGGTGCAGAAGCTACCGTCAGCCCGTTAGGCATCGCAGGCTTTTGTGCCATGCACGCGCTCAGCACCCGAAATGATGCCCCCACCAAAGCCTGTCGCCCGTTTGACGCCAACCGCGACGGATTTATCATGGGCGAAGGCGCCGGCATCGTAGTTCTCGAAACACTGGAACACGCCAGCAAGCGCAACGCGAGAATTTACGCTGAGGTCGCCGGCTACGGCGCCACCTGCGACGCTAATCATATCACCGCCCCGGTTGAAGGCGGCGAAGGTGCCGCCCGCGCCATGACGCTGGCCATCCGCGACGGCGGCATGACGCCGGACGACATTGACTACGTTAACGCCCATGGCACCAGCACGAAGCTTAATGACATGACCGAGACCGCCGCCATCAAGGGCGCCCTCGGAAACGACCGCGCGCATAAGATTATGGTCGGATCGAGCAAATCCATGACCGGGCACATGCTCGGCGCCGCAGGGGCCATCGAAGCCATCGTTTGCGCTCTGACCATGAAGCACGGCATCGTCACGCCGACTATCAACTACGAGACCCCCGATCCCCTGTGCGATCTGGACTATATTCCAAACACCGCGCGCACAACCAAAGTCCGGGCCTGCCTCAACAACTCGCTGGGCTTTGGCGGTCACAACGCCACATTGTTGCTCAAGACTGTTTAGCTCAATCCAGATCGCGCGCTTCCAGATCGCCTTCGTCGAGCCCCAGGTAATGGCCAAGCTCGTGGAGGTATGTGCGTCGCACTTGCTCCCGGAAATCCCCGTCGAGGTGGTCGGCGTAGTCCCACAGGCTCATCAGAAAGAGCAGAATCTGCGGCGGCAAATCGGTCACGCCAGCCTCAACCTCGGCGTAGCAGTCGCCCACGAAAAGCCCCAGCAAGTCGGGTTCCAGCTGGTCGTCGTCCAGCATGGCCTGCGATACAACCGGTTCGTACGTTACGGCAATCGTGCGCGCCTTATCGCGCAGTTCGGCCGGCATGCGCCGTACCAGCGCCTCGACCTCCTCGTCCGCGGCGGCCTGCAGTCGCTGCCACAAACGGCGATTCTGATGATCTGATGACATACTGATGCTTGTCTTTACTACCGCACCCGGATTTTATGCCTGCCCGCCATATACTCCGTCCCGCATCGAAAAACAACTCATTCTGGACCATTATAAACGTTTGGTTGTTGCATTAGGAGGATTGAAAAGCTATATGTTCACTAGCAGGCGACACCAGGTAATGGATTGCCTGGCAGTCAGACTAGAACAAC
>JBAXJV010000222.1:0-4988 GCA_037137675.1 bacterium
GTGGGGCTCACAAAGAGCTATCTGGACAAGCACGGAGTGCAGGCGCAGATTGAATTTTCATGGGGCGCCACGGAAGCCAAGGTGCCGGAACTGGTGGACGCAATTGTTGAGCTGACGGAAACGGGCTCGTCGCTGCGCGCCAATAATTTGCGCATTGTGGACGTGGTATTGGAGTCCACAACCAAGTTTATCGCAAACCGCAAAGCCTGGTCCGACCCTTGGAAACGGCGCAAGGTAGAACAGATTGCGCTACTGCTGCAAGGCGCGCTGGCGGCGGAAACCCGGGTCATGCTGAAGATGAACGCGCCGAAAGACATGCTGCCAACACTGACGGGGATTCTGCCGTCGCTGCACGCGCCGACAGTCAACATGCTGAGCACGCCGGGCTGGGTGGCAATCGAGTCTGTGATTGAAGAAAAGGTGGTCCGCGAGATTATTCCGGCATTGAAGCGTGCCGGCGCGGAAGGTATCATTGAATTGCCGCTGAATAAGGTCGTTCCCTGATCAGTGGCGGCTTTTGAGAAAGGAGCCAAACCGTGGGGTCAATTAAAAAGAAACGTCGCACAAAAATGTCGAAGCACAAATATGAGAAGCGCCGCAAGGCGATGCGCCACAAGAACAAGTAGCGCTAAACACTGCTTGAAGGTGTGCGGAGGCTGCGGCGTAACGCTGGCACTGGTGTTATCGGTTGGCTTGTTTTCCGGGTGTGCCACCTCAAAGGCACCTTTGCTTGCGTTATCCCGATCTGACCGGGCGCTTCAACCAGCGCCCGGGGCCTTGCGAGAAGCCGATGCTCTGGCCCATTTTGGCAGCGCATTGACGGTGGCGTGCGTTGCCAGTAACGGGGATGATCTGGTTGTCGCTCATTTAGTGGCAGCCGCATTGCTGGACGCCGGAAACGCCGACGTGGTGCTGGCTGCGGCGTCGGCAGCCATTTCCAAAAATAACACCAGCGACGCGCTGGCCATTCTGAATCGCGGAGTGGCGACGCATCCCGACGACGCGCGGCTGCACGCCATGCGCGGCATGGTTTTGAGCCTTGCCGGGCAGGATCATGCATCGGCGCACGAATTCTACTGGCTGATCCAGCACCAGCCGGACGATGCCTCCGGCTATCTACGCCTGTCGTCACTCCGCCTTACGCAGGGACGCTTTACCGATGCCGCCGGTGTGGTGGTTGGGGGACTGCGACGACCTGAACAGAACGTGGCTCTGTGCCGTTACGCGGACGACCTCGTGCTTACATTTCTGGAGAGCTCCAAACCAAAGCTGGCACTGCGCGTACTCACGGCACTGCGCACTAAACAGCCGGAGTCACCGCGCCGGATGTTGTTTACCGCAAGCGCCGAAGGCGCGCTCGGCCACAACCGCGCAGCCGAAAAACTGATTGCCGAAGCACGACAGCGCGCACCGCAGGACGCCGAGGTACTTTTTGAGGCAGGCAATGTGTACGCGGTCCTCGCGCTGCCTGATAAGGCAAACGCCTGTTACAGCGCAGCCCTTCAGTGCGATCCCCCGCGCGAGGACCTTTTCGCACACCGGGCGCAACTATATTTCGATGCCGGGGATGTCACAAACGGGCTGCGCCTGCTGGAGGATGGAATCCGGCGGCTACCCGGCAGCTTGGAACTGCCGTACTACATGGGGCAAACGCTCAACGCGCTGCAACAACCGGCGGCGGCGGCTAAAGTTTTCGCCAATCTGGAGCCGCGCATAATCGCGTCGCTCCAACACAACCAGCTGCTGGCCATAGATTTTTTCTTCGCATACGGCGCGTCGCTTGAACAGCTTGGTCGCAACGCCGAAGCTGAAGAGCACCTGGAAACAGCTGTCCGGCTGGACCCTGATTTCGCAGAAGCGCTCAATTACCTGGCCTATATGTGGGCTGATAAAGGCGTCCGGCTGGAGCGCGCCGCAGCGTACGTGCAACGGGCGCTGGCGGAGGAGCCCGATAACGGCACCTATCTGGACACGCTGGGCTGGGTGCAGTACCGGCAGGGCAACTACGCGGCGGCGGCGGCCACGCTCCGGCAGGCGGCCACGCTGGAGAAAAACGACGCGACCGTGCTGGAGCACCTCGGCGATGTACTAAACAGATTGGGCGACGTCAATGCCGTGTGCTTCTGGAAACAGGCCTATCAACTGGGCTCTGAAAATCCCGCTGCGCTCGAAATCAAAATGCGCGCCAAAGGCGTGAAAGTTGAGCGACTGAAACCGAAATCCAGCCTTAAGCGTTGATAACTGCCAGGGCATTCAGAATTCACTGCATCCCCACCAAGCGGTGCAGTTGCAGATTCATCCGCATGGGAAGACGTGATTCCAGCAACCAGCTGGCCAGCCCGGCAGCCTCCACCAGTCCGGCGGCGGGTGAGACAAGCACCGCCGCACAGCGCGTCTCCAATCGTTCAGCGCGCACAAGCGCAGCGGCCCAGTCAAAGTCCGCACGGCTCGCGATTACAAACTTAACTTCATCCACCGGCCGCAGCCGCTGCAAATTCCCGCGATCAAAGCGCCCGGATTCACCGCTGTCAGGAGTCTTGATGTCCATGATGGCAATCACACCTGCGGGAATCAGCCGCAAATCGCAGCTGCCGTTGGTTTCCACCAACAATGGCCCGAGGCCCGCGTCGCGCAACGCCACCGCCAGGGCGGAAAAACCCGGCTGCAGCAACGGTTCACCGCCGGTAATTTCGGCCATCGCGATGCCGCTAGCGCGGTATTCGTCCAGCAACTCCGCCACGGAACGGTGCTCTCCGCGCTCCCAGGCCCGCACGCTGTCGCAATAGCGGCAGCGCAGATTGCAACCGGCCAGCCGCACAAACCAGCAGGGCTGCCCGGAGCGGGTAGATTCACCCTGCAGCGAGACGAAGGTCTCGCAAATTTCAACGCTGAGCGGCACTATCGTCATCGGCCCAATAACTCGCCGCAGTGCCAGGCGTTTCGGAAACCGCCACACGCTGGACACGGCATCTGGTGGTGTTGAGTTGCAAAGACAGCTTGTCGTAAATGTAGTGCGCCAGCGCTTCCGAGGTGGGATTGCGCACGGCGAACGCCGCTACGGAGTTCAGGTCAGCATGGTCAAATTCCTCCAGCGCTGCGTTCAGCGCCGACTTGATCGTACGGAAGTCGCATAGAATACCCAGCTCGTCCAGCTCTGCTCCGCGCAGGAAAACCTCAACATCCCAGTTGTGCCCGTGGAAACGGGCGCAGGCTCCCGGATAACCGACCAGCCGGTGGGCGGCGGAAAAGTGTGTGTGGGCGCTGATTTCAAACATATTGCAACCGCCTCATCCAATTCGATACATATCCCGCACCTCGTTAAAAGCGCGGCTTTCGAGATAAGCGGCAATCGCAGTGTCGTAAGCCGCCGTATGGGCGAACGCCTTGCGTGCCAGTTCGAAACGGGTTTGCAGCGAAAGCGCGCCGCCGGTGCGGCGCAACTCGTCAAGCACGCCCTTGTAGTCGGCGGGCTCCGTCACAGAAGCCACGCGCAGGTAGTTCTTGGCCGCAGCACGCAGCATGCAGGGGCCGCCGATATCAATGTTGGCGCGGGCCATTTCCGGCGTGCTGCCGGGCCTGGCCACAGTTTGCTGGAAAGGGTAGAGGTTGACCACGACCATATCAAAGGCCTCCGCGTGAACGCGGGTCAGATCGGCGGCGTGCGCAGGATTATAGGTCTCACTCAGCAGGCCAAGGTAGATTTTGAAATCGAGAGTTTTGACAAGCCCGCCCTGCATTTCCGGCTGCCCGGTGTAATCGGAAACGGAGATCAGGCGTTTGCCGGATGACGTGCCGAGAATCTTCTGCAACTCCACAAAAGTGCCGCCAGTCGAGTAAAACCGCGCTTCCGGGCAAAGCTGTGCCAGTGCCGGGACAAACCGGTCCAGCCCCTGCTTGTCAGACACGCTAAGCAGCACATTCCGCACAGGCACTGCATCGTCAATCCGCTCAACAAAATTTACCGCCATCGCCAGCCTCCTTTAGTAGTCGAAAGGCCATTATGCCTTTTTTGTGCCGCTTGGAAAAGCCCGATTGCGTAATGGGTCAGTCACGTGCTGGTAGGGCGCTCTCGCCGAGAGCGCCGTTTGTGGCTATTCACGCCCCGCCCGCTTGCACCACGCTCGGCGGCCTCGGCGATGCCGCCCTACCATAATTCCCCTACGTCACTGACCCATTACCCGATTGCAAAATCTTAACAGTAGCGTCCCACAGGACGCAGGCTATTAGACTGCAGGCTGCTAGACTGTCAGGAAATTCGCTCATTTTTATCTGTATTTTCTTCATGGCATGTACGAAATTAAATAAGCGACTTTCCACCGTTTTACCTAATAGCCTGCAGCCTAAACCGCTACAGCCTTGGCGTCCCTATGGGACGCTACTAAAATCTTTACACAGCCACGTGAATCAGATACCACCAATTCGTCAAAACGAGGCTGAGCAACAAGGCCCACACGGCCAGCGTGGCCGCACGCGGCCAGGCCGTAATGCGCAGACGTGGCTGCCGCAATAAACTGACCGTGACGGAATAAAGGAATACCAGCGCCGCCGTGCAGCACAGCAGAACCATCAACGGTTGCTCACGGAAAGCTTCCGCCAGCTGACCGCCGACAAGCAGGCGCATGGCACGCGTCATACCGCAAGACGGACAGGGCCAGCCTGTCAGGAGATGGAATTTACACGCCGGGATCCAGCTCTCAGGCAGGTGCGCAATAGCGATGGCTAGTAACGCCAGCGCCGCCAATACCAGCGCCAGATATGGCTCCTGATCGTGCGGTTGTGCCCGCCGCCATTTTACTTGCATGCCATTAATCCAGCGGGAGGGCCGCGCAGAAGGATTGCTGGTAACTACTTCAGAAGGGTTCAGGGTTCAGGGTTCAGGGTTCAGGGTTCAGGTTGTAAGGCACCCGCTTGCGCAAAAGCTGCCGGATGGAAAGGGAGTGAGACACGCATTGTCGAATGTGGTAGGGCGGCATCGCCGAGGCCGCCGG
>JBAXJV010000223.1:0-4969 GCA_037137675.1 bacterium
TCCGCAAACTCGCCGACAAGCACAAACTCTTTGTGGTTGAAGATAACGCCCAGGCCATAGACGCCGCCGGCCCTGATTTCAGAATTGGCGAACTCAGCGACGCCGCGACAACCAGCTTCATCATCCAGAAAAATCTGGGCACCTTTGGTGACGGCGGCATGGTCATCACCGATAACCCTGAGATTGACCGCAAGGTCCGCAAGATGCGCAACCACGGCTCGGAAAAGCGCTCGCAGCATAGCTTCGGATACAACAGCCGGCTGGACGACATTCATGCCGGCATTCTGAGCGCCAAGCTTAAACACATTCACGCCGGCAACGATCAGCGCCGCAAACTGGCCCAGCGCTACACCGCCGCCTTCAAGGGCGTTGTCAAAAGCTTTAAGCTCCCCTATGAAGTGCCGGGCGGGCGGCATATTTACCACCTCTATGCCATCGAGACCGTCAACCCGGCCAAGCGCGATCCCTTCCTGAAGTTCTTATCCGACAACGGCATTGATGCCAAGTGCCATTACAACATCGCCATTCACCAGCAGGAAGGCTATCCGTGGGGCAAACAAGCGCGCATCGTCGGCACAATCAGCAACGCTGAAAATAACGCGGCCACCTGCGTCAGCCTGCCAATGTTCCCGGAACTGACCGAAGCCGAGGTTGATTACACCATTCAAAAGTGCCTGGAGTGGGACAAAGCCAACGCCTAGAGCACCCATGAACAAAACCTATAAAGTCATGATCGTCGGCATGGGCAAACGCGGTTTGCATCATGCCACGGCATTCAAAGCCAATCCGCGTTTCGAGGTTGCCGGACTCTGCGACCTCGACGCGGCCCGCCTGGAAGCCGCCGCGCAGAAGCTGGGAAATCCAAGAACCGGCACCGATGCCGCTGCGCTCGCGAAAGAGGTCAAGCCGGACATCTTCTGTTTCTGCACGCTGCCAAACCTCCGGACGCCTCTGATCAAAACCGGCATTGCCAGCGGCGCCCGACTGATCGCTTTTGAAAAGCCGGTCGCCCTTTCCAGCCGCGAAGGCATGGAAATTAAAAAGCTGCTCGACAACGCCGGCGTTAAGGCGGTGGTCAGCCACCAGCACCGCTATGGCGTTCATTACAGTGAAGTCGGCAAACTGATCGCCAGTGGCGCACTGGGCCGCGTTCACACCGTCTATGGCACAGCCACCGGCTGGATGACGCACATGCTTTCGCATCTGATAGATTACATGCGCTGGTATGCCGGCAATCCCGACGCACAATGGGTCATGGCTCAAGCTGCTGGACGCGGTAAATTCGCCGACATCCACACTTCCCCCGACTACCTCGGCGGCTTCATCCAGTTTGCCAACGGGGTCCGCGGCATTGTGGAAGTCGGCGCAGGCGCCCCGGATGTTCCGGAAGTTGATTACTGGTGGCGCAAATGCCGGATTGGCGCGCAGGGCACTGAGGGCTTTGCCGAAGTGCTGACTGGCGGAGGTTGGCGCGCAGTCACGGCCCGCGGGGTTTTTTCCGGGCCGGGCTGCATGAATTACGACCTCGACATGCCGCCCTATATCCAGGAGATGGCCGATTGGCTGGATGATCCACAGAAGCTACACGCCTGTAATTTTGACAGCGCCTATAAGGGCATGGAAATCATGATGGGCCTCTGCCGCTCTGCAGCCGAAGGCGGACAGGTTGTCCTGCCGCTTACGGCGCCTGCGGACGAAGTGGAGATGTTGAAAAAGACCGTTACCGACCGCAAGGTGCTTTTGTCCTGCCCGGTCAACGCCAAGGAATACGGAGGGTGATTCCATGGAGTTGGTGATTCAGCCTGATGCCGAACGTGCCGCCTGGTTAGTTGCGTCCCTGGTTGCCAAGGCCCTCCGGCAAAAGCCGCACCTCGTGCTCGGGCTGGCCACCGGCCGCACCATGGAACAGGTATACCGGCAACTCGTTAGAATGCACCGCGATGAAGGCCTGGATTTCTCGCTCTGCCGGACCTTCAATCTGGATGAGTATATCGGCCTCCGTACCGACCATCCGGGTTCCTACCGGTACTACATGGATCACCACTTTTTCAACCATATCAATATTGATTCCCGCAACACCTTCCTGCCTGACGGCATGGCCACTAATCTGCAGGCCGCCTGTCGCCGCTACGAAGAAACCATTCTGGAATTCGGCGGCATTGACCTTCAGCTTCTCGGCATTGGCGCCGACGGCCATATCGGCTTCAACGAACCGCTTTCGGCGCTGTACTCGCGCACCCGCGACAAGGCCCTGACCCCCTCCACCATCGCGGTGAACAGCACGCTGTTTAAACATCCCGGCGAAATGCCCAAGCGCGCCATCACCATGGGTGTTGGCACCATTCTGGACGCCCGCACCATCATCCTGCTGGTATCCGGCAAGGCCAAGGCCGAGATCCTTGCCAAGGCAGTTGAAGGACCGATCACGGCCATGGTCTCTGCTTCCGCCCTGCAACTCCATTCCAAATGCAGGGTGGTCGTTGATGAAGACGCCGCCGTCAAACTTCAAGCGCAGGATTATTACCGCTGGATTTTTGAAAACGAACCGGATTGGGAGGAGTTCCGCAACGCCCCGCCCTCCCCGGAAGTTCTGCCACTTTAACCATCCTGCTCCAAGCCACCGGCTCGCCTTTATGAAAACGCCGGAATACGATCTTGCCGGAATCGCCAGGAATTTCCGCATTCCGGGCGATTTCATTTCCGCCGAACCCTATGGCAGCGGCCATATCAACGACACCTTCGCCTCGATATTCGATCAGGATGGCACGGCTGTCCGCTATATCCACCAGAGAATCAATCATCAGGTTTTCAAACAGCCAGCTCTGGTTATGGAAAATATCGAGCGGGTTTTGAACCACCTCCACGCCAAGCTAAAGGCCGCCGGCAGCGCCGACATCCACCGCAGGGCAATGACGCTCGTTTCTGCCCGGGACGGCAAAGCATGGTTCGTGGACCACGCCGGAAACACCTGGCGCACCTACGTTTTCATCGAAAAAGCCACCACCTACGACGTCGTTGCATCCACCAGCATGGCCCACGCCACGGCCCGTTCGTTTGGTGAATTTCAGGGGCTGCTGGCCGATCTTCCAGGCGGGCGTCTGCATGAGACCATTCCGGGATTTCACGACACACCAAAGCGTTTCATGGCCCTCGAGGAAGCCATCCGGACCGACGCAGTCAGACAAGCCCGGCAGGCGCGCCCGGAAATCGAGTTCGCACTTGCCCGCAAGGCGATGACCAACCGCCTGATTCAGGCCTTCGAAGACGGGCGCATTCCTGAAAGAATCACACACAATGATACCAAGCTCAACAATGTGATGATTGACAACGCCACGGGACAAGGCGTTTGCGTGATTGATCTGGATACCGTCATGCCGGGACTGGCCCTTTATGATTTTGGCGATATGGCGCGCACCGCCACCAGATCCAGCGGAGAAGATGAACAGGACTTGTCCAAAGTTTTATTTAAGGACGAGATGTTTGAAGCCCTGGTCAGGGGTTATCTGGAGTCTGCCGGACATTTCCTGAACCCGCAGGAAATTGATTTTCTGGCTTTTTCGGCCAGCTTGATCACATTTGAAATCGGCATCCGCTTCCTGACCGACCACCTTTCCGGAAATACTTACTTCAAAATCCACCGCCCTGACCAGAACCTTGACCGCTGCCGGGTCCAGTTCAAAATGGTTCAGGAAATGGAGGCGCGGCGCGAAGTAATGGAAGCAGCGGTGCGCCGATACGCCCGCTCCTGAAGAAGCCCGTAGTTGGAAATCGGGGACCGGGCGGGCTGCCGGCGCGCCTGTCACCTCCGGACGCGTTGCCAGGCCCTACGCTTTTTTACCCATCAGCGCCTGAACGAGATATAACTCCAGACTTTCGTAATCGCGACCCGCGACCAGATCGTCCATACGCTTCTGATCCAGCGACCGTGAGACCTCAAGCAGTTTCATGAAAATCTCACGGCTGTTGGACAGGTGGTTGACCGCAGGCAATTTCTGTGTCCGCATGGCTTTAACATCGAGCCCAACCCACTCACCGTTATTTCCGTAACCGTGTGTATCAAGGATGCGAACCTGGTTGAATGCGCGGCGCAGGTCCACGGAACCGAAGGTTTTGTCCTGATCGAACTTCAGCCCGTTCTGGTCATTCAGGTGCACGCTCCATAGTTTTTTGTGCGCCAGCGCATACCCCATTTCGTCGGAGGGATCGAGGCCCGCAAGAATGGCATGTGCGCTCTCGATTAAACACCCGACGCGGGCCGGATCGCTGGTCAGCAAGCCAAGCCCGATGGCATGGCCAATGGTCGGAATATACGTGTGGTCCATGGGCTCGTTGGGCTTTGATTCGATCATCACGCGGATGGTTTTGTCGTAGTCGAGCATGCGCTGCACGGCCTCGGCAATACGCAAGGCGGCCTTGACGGAATCCTTCGCTTCGCGGATATAGGTTCCCTCCCGGGCAAGCCATAAAACAATGTTTTTCGTGCCCAGCGCCAGTGCAATGTCAATCGTGCGCATCGAACGATCAAGGGCGTACTGACGATCGGAAGCGCTATTCGAAGTATACCCGCCGTCCACCGTTCTGGGATCCTCCCAAAGCCGTGGCGCAACAAACTCTGGAATCAGCCCGTGCCGTTCGATGATGGCCTTCACCTTTCCCGCCTCGGCAATGATGGCGGCAGGCGACAGGTCGTTCATGTTGGGAACAACATCGTCATCATGAAACTGGATGCCGTCAAACCCGAGTTTTTTGTAATACTCCAGTTTATTGGCAAACGACAAGCTGTCGCGAACGCGCGGGCCAAACGGATCAGCGCCTTCATGAATGTTCCACGGGCCAAATGAAAAACGGTATTTTCCCTGCATTTGCATAACTCCTGTTGGTAAGCGGCCTGGCCGCACCATTGGTTGCCTGTTACAAACTCCTCTGAGAAACCAGGGTTCAGGGTATCAGGGTTCAGGTAAAATCCGGC
>JBAXJV010000224.1:0-4956 GCA_037137675.1 bacterium
GCGGAATCCACGCTGAAAAGAGGCGATACGCTGGCTTGGGCGCGTCCGCCGTGGGAAGAACCGGATGTGCCGCGCGCATTCACGATGCTCTTCGAGGACGACGATATCCTCGCCGTGGACAAACCTGCCGGGTTGCCCGTGCTCCCCGGTGGCGGCTATTTAGAAAACACGCTGCTGCATATGCTGCGGATGCGGACGCCTGAAAATCCGCCCATTGCCGTACACCGCCTTGGACGCGGCACGTCTGGCGTCCTGTTGTTCGCCCGTTCAGCGCTTGCCCGCCGTCGGCTTGCCGAGGACTTCCGCGACGCCACACGCCGGGATTCCGGTTCGTTGCGCAAGATCTACCGCGCTCTGACCGGCCCCGCACCCGGCCTGCCTGAAGTGCTGGAGATTACGCACCCCATCGGCCAGGTTGCTCATCCTTTGCTTGGCTGGGTCCACGCGGCATCGCCGGCCGGCAAACAGGCGCAAAGTAATTGCCGCATCCTGAGGCGCACACCTGACGACACACTGTGGGAGATCGACCTGATCACCGGGCGTCCGCACCAGATCCGCATTCACCTCGCCTGGGCCGGCGTCCCGCTTCTAGGCGACCCGCTTTATGGCCATGGCGGTGTGCCCCGTATTCCGGCGGACGGTCGCTTGCCCGTCCCCGGCGATTGCGGCTACCGGCTCCATGCCTGCTCACTCACGCTCACCCATCCGCGCAGCGGTGCACATCTCACGTTCTTCGCCCCGCCGCCCGAATCGCTCGCCGGGGAAAGCGTGCGGTGAAAACGGGTTTTCGATGATCATTCCTTCGCAATTCAATGGACCACAAAAGGACTCCATGAAGGTCAAAAACCGCTGGCTGATCGCGGCATCAGGCGTAGGCATCCACCTGGCCATCGGTTCCGTTTATGCATGGAGCATTTTTTCGAAACCGATCACCCGTCAAATGGGGTGGGCGCTCAAAGATGTTCAGCTCACTTTCAGCATTTCCATTTTGTTTCTCGGATTATCTGCCGCGCTGATGGGACGTTTTGTTGAAAAGTACGGCCCGAGAAAGGCCGGCACAGTGGCTGCGGTTTTTTTCGGTCTTGGCGTCGGATTGTCCGGCCTGGCCATACTTGCGAAGAATATATACGCCTTATACTTCTGCTACGGCATGCTGGGCGGCATCGGCCTGGGTATCGGGTATATCGCCCCCGTTTCCACGCTGGTAAAATGGTTTCCGGACCGGCGCGGTCTGGCTACCGGCCTGGCGATCATGGGCTTTGGATTCGCTTCTTTAATCGCCGGACCAATCATACAGAAGTTGATCGTGACGATCGGACTGCCTTACACCTTCTTTGTGCTTGGCGCCGGCTATTTTGTGATCATCCTTGTCTCTTCGCAGTATCTTGCACCGCCACCCGCCGGATGGACCACGAAAGGTTTACAGAGCTGCACAGCTTCGGCTGAAAAAAAGATCAAGGACGACTTGTCGCAACTGAATGCCAATGAAGCGATAAAAACTCAAAGATTCTACTGGCTGTGGTTGATGCTCTTCATCAACGTAACGTGCGGCATTGCAATCATCTCCGTGGCGTCGTCTTTGGCACAGGAGGCCGTGGGGATGTCGGCGACCCAGGCCGCGATCATGGTTGGCTTTATGGGGCTCTTCAACGGCGCAGGGCGAATTGCATGGGCCTCCGTCTCTGATTATGTCGGGAGGCCCAACACTTACACCATCTTTTTTGCTCTTCAAATGGTGATGTTCTTTCTGCTGCTTAAAGCGCCCGATCCGTTTATTTTCCAGATGCTGATTTTTCTGATCATGACCTGTTATGGCGGCGGCTTTTCCTGTATTCCCGCTTATATTGCAGACCTGTTCGGAACAAAACAACTGGGGGCTATTCACGGTTATGTTTTAACTGCCTGGGCGGCGGCAGGGCTTGCCGGCCCTATACTGGTCGCCTGGAGCCGTCAGATATCGGGCAGCTATTCCGGCGTAATTATGATTTTTCTCGGTTTGTTTGTTCTAGCCTTTATCCTGTCCCTGATCATCCGGTTGGACATCAGAAGATTGAGCCATGCGAAATACTGCGAAATAGCGGGCTCTCTTACCGAAAGGACTTTTAATGCGGATGCTAGCGAGATCGCAACCACAATCGGCTTCGTCGCGAAACTGGCGAAAAATGCGGGGCTTGATTCAGGTAAAATCTCCCGCCTGGAGCTGGCCATTGAAGAGGCAACCTCAAACATTTGCGGTCATGCCTATCTCGAAGAGGCTTCAATCAACAGAATGAGCTACGCCTACCAGAAGCATAGCGCCTATACCGTTGCGATTACGAATAAACCCGATGCTTTTACTGTCAGAATGACCGACAGCGGCGTTGCCTTTAATCCGCTTCTGGTCGCACTCCCGGATGTGAGCTTGCCTGTTGAGGTCAGGCAGGCCGATGGTTTGGGCATCCTTCTGATGCGCAACATGGTTGATGATGTACGCTATGAGCGAACGGGAGGCCGGAATATATTGACGCTGGCCATTCACAAACCATGAAGAATATGGATCACAAGCCGGACCGTATTATGTACTGTGCAGACGAAAAAACCTGGGATCAATCAGGTTAATTAGCTGTGGTTTTACGGGGTGGTGTCCGGGCGGTCCTCCACGGCGAGGCGTTGCTCGGCAGTGTGGGCGCGGATTTCAGGAACGTACATGGCCTGGCCCATCGCAGGCAGACCGTGGTAGCGACCGGGTGTCTCGGCGCGCATTTCACAACGCAGTTCCCATACGCCCTGCGGAAGTTTGTCTATGAACATCGCCACTTTGCGATCGCGCAGCTCCTGATAAACCCAGCGGGTGCGGCCGGTGTAATCGCCGTTTTCGCGCCGGTCGGGCGCCCGCCTGGCACCGTCTTTTGTCAGCTCCTTTGCGTAGAGCGACACGCCGCTGCGCACTGCCACAGCTTCGATGCCGGCGGGCTTGAGATCCTCAAGGATCAGGTATTCGGCGTTGTTCTTGACCTCCAGGGTGAGCACGGTTTCGATCCGCTCTCCGCTTGTCACGACGCCCTGATCAAGGAGCGGTTCGCGTTTGTACACCCAGCCCTTAAGTAAGCTGGGTCGCCCGACGAAGTGGTAATACTGACGCTGCAGGAAGAGTTCGCTGGCCGCAGCCGGGATCGGTTCCTCCAAGCTGAAAAAGCTGGCGCAGGCAGAGACATAGAGTGCGCCGTTGGTTGCGCCGTTGCGCAAAATACGCACCTCGTTTGCGCCGTCGCGCAATAGCGTGGCGGCAATTTCAAAACGTCCCGGCGCGCCGAGTATGGTTTCAGGCGTGATCGTCTTTTTGGCTACGCTTTGGCCGTTGACCTGCAACTCATAAGTTTCGTGCGTGCCCAGTTCGCCGCTGGCGCGCAGGTAGTCGTTCAGAGCCAGCACGACCAGCGCCGTGTCGCGAGTGTTGCTCCACTGCGCGCCGCGCCGGTTTTTGACAAGCCACTGCACGGTTGGCGCGACGAGCGGATGATGCGGGTCCACAGCCAGCAAAGCGCGCAGGGCGTTGGCGGTGGCTTCGACGCCGCCGTCGGACCAGCGCCAGGCAATGCCATCCTCCCCCCAGTGGGCGGTGGCGGTGACGGCATAGCCCTGGCCAGGGCGGCTTTGAGGCACGCCTGTCTGCACAATGGACTGGTCGGGCTGTTCATCAACTTGTACGCCGTTGCGTAAATTGTCCGCATATACGCGGGCCTGATCGCTGCGGCCGAAGCGCTTGGCGGCCAGCGTCGCCAGAGCGCGAGTGCAGCCGTTCAGCCGGTCGCGCTGGCTCCAAAGGTTATCCAGAGCCTTGTTCTGGAAGGCGCTGGGTCGCTTGGCGCCGGTCGCAAGCTGCCACTCGCCTAGAGCCTGCAGCATCCATGCCTGCAGATCCGGATTAGCCTCCTCCGAGACCAGCTCCTTGTCCAGCCAGGCCGCACCGCGTTCGACTACGCCGGATTTGATTGCAACACCAGCCTGACGGGCGAGCGCCAGACCGTACACAACGTAGGCGGTCATGAAGCGGTCGCTGTCGCCGTCTTTCCACCAGGCCCATGCGCCATCGGCGTGCTGGAAGTCGTAGAGACGGGTCAGTCCGCCGTTGACGATGGCCGCCAGCCGCTGCATGTTTTGCGGGCCTTGCGGGTGGGTCTTATCGGCAGTTGCGGCTTCGATACCCCCGAAAATGCGGTCAGCCACAGCTTCCGGTTTGAGTCCAAGATCGGCGAGCGTTTTCTGGACAATCACCGCCGGTAGAAAGCGGCTCATGGTCTGCTCAACACATCCGTAAGGATAGTCCAGCAGATATGGCAGCGCATCGAGCATCGTAACGGCGAGACTTGGCGTCACTTGCACCGTCAGCGTGGCGGAGTCCGGACGGCGGGCCTTGGGCAGATCGAATCGCAGCCGCACGTCATCACCCTGTGCGCGGCCCGAGCGAGTGATGGTGGTCTCTATGCCGTGTTCAAGTATTGGACAGGACGCGCTCATGCCGTCGCTGTATTCGCCGGCCCGGGCGCGTAATTCCAAATGCGCGACGCCGGAGACTTCTGCCGTGGCACGCCAGTCCACGCGCGCCTCGCCGTTGGGCGGCAACTCGACGGCGTCCGGCGTGCCGCGTTGTAATTCACCACCACGCAGCCAGCCACGCAGGGTTATGCCGTCAGCCTTGAGCTCAGGGCGCACCCGCATGGCGGCATCGGTGTGGTTGTTGAAGACAGCGGAGAGCGTCACTTCGTCGCCGGCCACCAAAAAGCGTGGCGTTTGAAGACGTGCAACCAGTGGCAGTTTGGTGTGCAGGGTCAGGTTGGTGTTGCCAAACTGCTGGCCGCTGGTGACGGCGCGGGCGCTGGCCCGCCAGGCGGTCAGCGAGTCCGGGAAAGTGACAGGCACCACGGCTTCGCCATTGGCGTCGGTCGTGGTGGTGGTCAGCCCGCCTGTGAAAATCGC
>JBAXJV010000225.1:0-4913 GCA_037137675.1 bacterium
GTAGATCGCTTCTTCGTACCATAAACTGGAGAAATAGTATCCAATTGTGGATGGTAACGGAAGCCGTTGTCCACCGGCAGTAGCGTTTTCAATCCAGATAATGCCACGTTGCACGGCGTCTTGCGCTGCCTTGTCAGGAGTTCCGGCAAGAGCTTCAACCGCCCAGGAGGTCTCTTCAAGGGTCGGGAAGCACCCTGCCGCCCCGCCCCATCCGCCATCTGGCGCCTGCGCAGCACAGAGCCAGCGTTCACCGGCAATTAACATCCCGTCCACTGCTCCAGCCTCACCAGCCAGCTCCCGCAAGCCCAGCACCACGCGCGCGGTGCCATAGGTAGGATTCGCGGCATCCGGCGCCGTTTCGCAGCCGAACCACAAAGGCGTCCATGAACCATCCGCGCCCTGCCGGTCTTTAAGATAAATAATGCCGCGCCGTTGTGCCCGCGCCAATCTCCCCGCTAGCGACGCTGGTAACACCGTCCGCCACACCCTCAGTGCACGTAACGCATGGGCCGTCAGGTCTGGACAGCTCCGATCGAACGGCCAACGCCCCCAACCCCTGCAAAAGGTCGGCCAGCCGCCATCACGGTTTTGCAAATCAAGCAGCCAGCCAGCACCGCGCATGGCCGCAGCCTGAGAGCTTGAATTCCCGGCGCCCAGCGCGTGCAGGGCCAGCAACGCGCCAGCGGTGTCATCCACGTCCGGTACGGCCCCGTCGTGATCAGTCCACCCCCACCCGCCCGCTGTAGCGCCAGTGAAAGGGTGCCGGACCTGCCACTGCCGCGCCAACAGGATGTCGCGAACATCCGTGCAGGTGCGACTCATTTCCGCATTCATCGCAACGCCACCCGGCTCGCAAAGTCCCTGCACTGCCAGCGTCGTCACCCAGGTGGACAAATCAACATCAATCGGCCAGGCGCCATCGTCACGTCGGGTGGCAATCAGGAAATCCGCGCCGCGTTGCGCCGCCGGCTGTCCGCCATATCCTGACGCAGCAAGGCACAGCACGACAAAAGCCGTCAACGGAACCGCTTCGAGATAGCCGCCGCTAGCGGGCTGCAGACGGTTCAGCCGGCGCAAGACCGCTGGCACGAAAGGTGACTGCGCACCACCCCGGCCTCGGCGGTGCCACTGGTATAACCCAACCGCAATCAACGCCGGCAGGGCATAACTGACAACCGGCAGGCGCAGCCAGCGGAAAAGCCATTGTGGCAGCGCAGCCAACGCAAACGGCAGTTGCGGTCCCAACCAGGCCGGATTGCCATCAAGACTGCCGCAGCAGTCAGCCAGAGCTAAAATCGGCGCCGCAAAAGTCCGGTCACCGCCATATCGCTTTGCCAGGGCGGCGGACAGCGCTGCCGCGTCCAATCCGCCCGCCACGCGCAACAGCCAAACATTACCCGCCGCGCTCGCGACTTCGCAGCTATGTATGGCAGGCGTGCCTGTGGCGCGCAGAGCCGAGAGCACAATCAGTGTCGTGCTGATATTACTGCGCGCGCTGGGAGTGTCGCCCCAACCTCCATCGCAATTAACGTTTGCTGCAAGCCAGGCGCGGCCACCGGCGATGGCCACCGCGTAGCGCCTGCGGTCCAACGCCGCCAGCGCCGCAATTGCGGTAGCAGTTGCCAGCGCGCTGTCGGACAGCCGCCCGCGCCAACTTGCATCCGGCGCGCGCGCGGCAAGCAGTTGTCCTGCCAACGCTGAATACATCGCATCCAACTGTTGAAAATCACGGGCCGGGATAATCATAACGGTCTTAATGACCACTCACGAATTCAGTGCTGAAGCTGGCCAGACTGTTACGCTTCATCTTCCCTTCCGGCAGCCGTTCGATCGCATAGCGCAGCATTGTGCGTGGCATGCGCGCAAAATGGGTGTTAAGAAAACAACGCAGCTTGTTTTCATCACGCTTGCCGACTTCTCGAAGCATCCACCCAGAAGCTTTATGGATCAAATCATGCTTGTCTTCGAGCAGCATTTCACAGATCGAAAGCGTGTCGTCAAAATCATGCTCGCGAATAAACGCACACGTCGAGATGATCGCGATGCGCCTTTCCCACAGGTTGTCAGACTTGGCAAAACGCCGGAGCAATTTCCGACCGCTCTTCCGTGACCGGAGATATTCACCGATGATCTTCGGAGCGATCCCGTCAACCAGGTCCCAGTTGTTCATGGACGCTCGATGGCCGATGAGAAAATCATACAGCTCTTTCCGTCTTCTCTCATCAGCCCGCTCAAACGCATACGTCAGGATGAGCAGCCCCGTCAACCGGACTTCGTGATATGAATTCGCCAGAAGCTTCTCAACTTCCGGAAGCGGCAGACTCCGGAATTCCCGCGCGATCTTGCGCTGCTCTGGCACAACCACCCCTAAAAAAAGGTCCCCTTCACCGTACTGACCCTTCCCCGTTTTGAAAAACCCCGATAATACCCTCGCCTTGTCCGGTGTGCCGACCGCGCGCAAACGTTTTAATATTTCGGATGCAGGCATAGTCTTTTTCAGAATTCAGGCGCTCCACCGGCCCAGTGGCCGGATGGAGCGGAGGGTGAGACGATTGTAGCCCGCCTGCGGCAGGTGGCAGCGCCTGTCATGAACCCGTCTCCGCAACCGGCACACGACAGGCCATTGCCATTCACCACCCAAACTTGTCCTGATCTTTAGAATTCGTACCCGGCGCCGGCTTGGAATCCCCAGTCGTAGTTATCAGTCAGGCAAGAGTAGACCATGCCATTCACGAAGATCCGCTCCTGCGGCTTGTAACGCATACCAATCCCCATATCCACATTATCGTCTTCACTGTCCCACTGAGGAGTCGCGGCGGAAAACGCCACGTTCAAGCTTAACTGTTTGCTCAGCGGACAGACACCTTCCAGTTCGGCCGAAAGCGTATAATCTTTTTCATCATCATTGGCGTCAATGATCATGCGACCATTCACGTTGGCAACGACAATAATTGTCCCGAGGTCTTTCGATGCCATCACCGTGACGCCGGGGTCTGCGTTACCGCTGCCGAGGCCCAGATCTTCGTTGCCTGTGGGCAGCGACACGCGGCCCATAACGGCTACATCGACACCCGCATCGGCTTCATCCATGAAGCGATAAGTTGTCATCAGTGCAGTGTCGGAAATGCCCGCTTCGGATTTACCACCATCCACATTCCACCCTGTGACGGAAGGGGCGATGCAGACTGACCAGTTGTCCACAATGCCGTAGTTAGCGTAAATCGAGCCATCCAGCTGATTGGCATCAGCTCCAACATCATTCCATGTAACGTAATTGCCCCAAAACGATACTTGGAGCTTCCCCTGCGCAGGGAGTCGTGTATCCCAGGCACTAATGGTTCGTTCCCACTCGGCGCTCGCCGTCATTGCAAAAAGACCCAGCAGCGATACTGCAACCAACCACTTTCTTGTTGTCATGCTATACTCCTTATTACTAGCTACTACTGATAAGAAACCGCTTTCTGGACGGCACGGGTACACACCCGTTAAAAGCGTCCGGAAAAAGCGACCTCTTCGACTTCACTAACGAAACAAGCGAAAACGATAAAACATTTCTGTTGTCCGATGCCGTCACGGGGGGCCATAGAACCCGACCCGCACGGCTGAGCGAACTCTTCAACGATGATATGACACTAAAATGGTGGACGATTGTCAAGCATGGATGTGCCGCCCAAAACTGCGGGAGATTTTCGCAAGTTCAATCCCGCGACAAATAATTCATTGCTCACTGCCCGACGTTTCTGGCAGCATCCACAGAGATGTCAGCCCCCTCTAATATTGGCTCCATGAAACATCTCGATTTGAGGTCCGGTTCGGCAACGGCGTTCCTCAATGAAATCGCGGGACGGACCAACTCCGTCCACACGGACGTCTCTTTCAAACTAACCGCTACCACCCTGTCCATCCTCGTCGAGGCTGAGGATCTGGACATGCTGCATCTGATCAGTTCGGTCTCGGCGCCCGGCAAGGATCCCCTGCTTTACGAGGAAGATGTGATCCAGATCGCCTTCGCCATGCCCGGTCAGGCAACCAGCGGCGACTGGCTGGTGATGAATCCTCATGGTTCCCGCAAAGGAAGTCCGGCTGCCCTGCAATGGCCTGCGGTTACCGTCAGGCAGGCAAGCGGATGGTCCATCGCCTTGAACATTCCCCGTCCACCCACGCCGGTGGTCGGCCTCAGCTTGCACCGTTATTATCGCGGCGTGAATCATGAAGTACACGGATTGTGCACGAACCTCCCCCATCCTCTCGAGCCGGCCAGTTTTGCTGTGCTGGTTCTCGGCGGTCCCGGCCCGGCCGCAGAAGTTGACCGCCTTTTCCGGCACCAGGCAGAGGCGGCCGCCCACGCTGCTGATCAAAAAGCTGCAAAGGCCATCCGCAAGCGCATCGCCGCCACGCGGACGCGCCCGGATTTTGCCAAGCTGACCGGCCTCGACCAGATCATCCGGCTGGCCGGCCTGCGCGCCCGGTGCCCGCTCCAATCCAACACGAGTTTTCTCTGCTGGAACGAAGGACATTTTTTGCATGCACTTCTCGATCTTTGGGAATTGACCCAGGATTATCGCTGGATTGATCTGGCTCTGAACCGGATGGAAAACGTCTGGGCCTGCCGCCGGAGCGCACCCGACGGAACTCCTCTGCCGACCTGGATCAATGACTCTGAAACAGGCGTCCCTTGTACGCTGGTCACCGGCGTAATCCTGTGGCCGATCACGCGGCTGATGGGCCTGATTCATAAGGAACCCGCTCTGGCTGACTTCAAGAACCGGATTCGCGGCTGGGTTCCGCGCGCCGGGAAGGCCCTGGCTTTTCACGACGACGAATGGATTGCTTTCCCCGACGGATCCGGCATGCATATCGAGCCGTATCAAAAAGGGCCGCGCCGGATTTACACCCATTCCGGGGTGTGTGGC
>JBAXJV010000226.1:0-4910 GCA_037137675.1 bacterium
CCGCCGGCTAGCATCAAAAGAGCTCGACCGAAAAAAGTACGAGCTTGTGGTGCTGGACTGCGTCGACGGCAGCAACCGCCTGAGCTCCTCGTTTGGCCGCCTCGAGTTCATCAACAACGTGCGCAACGCCATGAACACCAATGGGTGCGTTGTGCTGAACATTCCCAATCGCGACGGAAAGCCAATCACAGCCCGTTTCAGTCACAAAGCGCCGGGCTTCATCCAGCTTTGTGAAACCAGCCCCCGAGGCAAACAATTCATCGTAAGGTGGCAGCGGGCCTGCCTCGTGCCCCAATACCGCGCCCAGCTCGGCCTCGACCGGCAGGCCCGCTTCGTGACCAAGCGCAACCGCCTCCCGGGTGGCGATGATATTCTCAGTCAACGACAGTCGCGAACCGTCCACCATCAGAGAGTCGTAACCTGCACGGATAGCCGCCTTAAGAATCGCAAGATAATCAACCCGCTGCTGGTCCTCATCAATCACCGGAACATGGTCGAGGTGCAGGCGTGTGAATCGCGGATCCATTTGGCGCCCGTATTCCTCCGCCACCGCTTCCAGACTGCGGGATTCAAATTTCATCCACTCCAGCCGTGCGACTGCGATCAGACCAAAAGTTCCGGTTTCACGCAGGGCACGCACCACGCCTGCCATCATAGGCAGGTGGGGAATGTTAAAAGCCGGAATCACCACTCCAGCAGAGTGGGCAGCGCGCATTATTTCGGCAATCGGACGACCGGGTGTAGGCATGCTTGTCTCCTGATAAAATCAAACCTGAACATATCTGCGGGGACTGGTCAAGCCCCCCCTGCCGCACCGCACATTACAGGCGGTTGGCCAGTGGAAGAAAGCACGTTGCGCCAAAGTTCGCCGTGCGGCCAGACGCGTTTTTGATGCTGACCGGCAAGGGCCAGTGGCACATGAATAAACACGTTATTGGTGTGGCCGATCAGCAAGCCGCTCTTGCCGGCCATCCCGGCATGCACCGCGTGACGGGCCATCTGGTCGGAAAGCACGCTGTCGGCACAATTGGCCGGCACGCTGCGGAGAATATAACTGGGATCGAAATACTTCACCTCAACCGGTAATTCGATGTTTTTAAAATGGGCGGAAATTTTCTCTTTTAAGAAAACCCCTACATCCTTCAAGTGCAGATGTCCCGAGCCGTCACGGCTTTCCCCCTCTGCGGCCAGCAGGTCCTGTCCGGCGCCTTCAGCCACGACTATTACGGCGTGTTCGCGCGTCAGCAAACGCTTGCGCAAAGCTTCGTAGAAACCGTTCGGGCCTTCCAGCGCGAAAGGCACTTCCGGAATCAGGCAGAAATTCACCTGCTGGCTGGCGAGGGTCGCGCCACAGGCGATAAACCCGGCATAGCGTCCCATCAGCTTGACCAGTCCGATTCCGTTAAGCGCGCTGCGAGCCTCACAGTGGGCGCCTTCGAGAATGATGCTGGATGCTTGAATTGCTGTCTGAAATCCAAATGTTTCAGAAACAAACGGCAGGTCGTTGTCAATCGTCTTGGGAATACCGACAATTGCGATCGGAAGCTTGCGCTGCGCGCATTCCTTGTACAGCTCAAGGGCGCCTAATTGCGTGCCTTCGCCGCCGACGCAAAACAACAGATTAATCCGCTCGCGCTTGAGATAATCCGCCATCAAACGTGAATCCTGAACGCCACGGGAGGTGCCGATTATGGTCCCGCCCATGTCGTCAATTTCCTCCACCGTCTCCGGCGTCAAACGCATCGGAGGGCGACCCACGACAGGATTAAGCCCCTGATAACCGTAGCGGATGCCTGAGATATCCCGCACGTCATAGTTATGCCACAGCGCGATTACAACCGAGCGGATCACGTTGTTAAGTCCGGGTGATACACCGCCGCAGGTGACGATGGCTGCGCGCACTTCTTCGGGCCTGAAGAAAACCAGCTCCCGCGCGCCAGCTTTCTCAAAACTCACATCGCCAGGCCGATCATGGTCGGTGCCCACCTCAACTTGATAGTTGACGCGAACAGCTTCCTTAACAAACGAGGCTGCCGCCTTGCCCCAGCCACGCGCCAGCAGCGGTGATGGCTGGGTAGCCGCACCAAGGTTGGAAATAACAGTGTCTTCGGGACGGATGGTCATCGGGTTTCTCCAATTGTAAGGCCTCTGTGAGTAACATCAAATCTGCCGCGCACCACATTGCCGTGTTTGGCCAGCACGATGGCAGCATGGCGGGCGAAATGGCCACGCAAGTCGCGGGCATAAGCACGCAGCAAGCCTTCGCCCACGCCATCACAATCGCCACACCAATAAAGCGCCCGCGCAACATACAGCTCGCGCAGCGCTTCGTTGCGAGTGCGCGTATCAACCGCACTTTCAGGAATATCGGCCAGTTCATCGGCAAGCTGAACCCAGGAGTGCCCGGCAATACCGGGTTTAGCCAGTAGTGCCGCCAGAATCTGCGCCCATGCTGCGCCACCCATAATCCCGGCATAAATCGCCACAGCCCGGAAGTGCGAGAATTCACCAGCACCATCGAGAGCTGCAGCCTTGGTGCGCACGGCTTCCTGCGCAGATTCCGACCTCAGGCGTGCCAGACAAACAATGCAGTCGTCAATCGGGCTCAGGCAGCGGCCGAACTGCCCCATACCGGTGTAATTCCAACCTTTGTCCCAGGCCGCAGTCCCCGCAACGTCGAGTAGCACCTGCTCGCCTGAGGCATCGCCAAGCACGGCCAGAAGCTTGGCAATTTGAACACGCGTGCCAGCTTCGGATTCGGTGGACAGGCGCATTTTCAGTTCTGGAATCGCGATCGCAGGCCGGGTCATGAGCGCAGCGATTTCTGAGTGGATGTTCAACTCTCCATGGGCGGCGGTCGCGAGTACCCCGGGCGGCAGGTGACGGCGTTCGCAGTGCAGCAACGCCTCCTGAGGTATGATTCCCTTCGCTGCAAGCCGTCGCTGCAGCGCCTTGATGTCAATGCCACGCACATCGCCATGGCCGGTCGCCGCTGCCATGGCGGCAGCCAGGCCGGCGGCGTAGGCGTGGTTCTGGATGTCGGGCTGCATGCGCAGCACTGGCATCACATCGCGCTGGCCGCTAATGGCCAGCCCGGTCACCAGCAGGCCGTTAATCCCCTTGGGCAACAGCGCGCGTAATGGCAACCAGGCGTCGAGGCTGGTTTGATCTGGTGGCAGCACAAGAAAAACCGGGTGCACCGTAAAGCCGTGGCTGTCATAGTTACTACGGCTCAGGCAGATGGTGTCATGCCAGGTACGGCCGGTGTAAACGTCCAGCGGAGTGACCGTCACATCGCCTGTAATTTGTCGCCGCTCGCGCGTGTCGGGGATCTGAGCTAAATCGAAGGCGTTGCCGAACTTGCGGCGTGCCACAGTGAAAGCGCGTGTGAGATCAACGGGGTCGGAATCATCAATAAAAGTATAGTCGGTGTTATGGTACGCGGGCCTGAAAGGACGCGAAGGCAGGCCACTCCCTTGAATTGCAAGGTCGCTCGCACTTACGGTACGGCAGTCCGCACCGGCCGCAGCTGCCAGATCGGCGTTGCCGGTGGCATCAATGACCGCACCGGCGCGCACAATGCCGCGCCCCCACGGAGAGTTCACGACAACCCCCACCACGCGCTTGCCGTCCAAAACCACGCCCGACACGATGCTGCCAAACCAGATCACGCCGCCGGCCTTTAGTATCTCGCGCTGGAACCAAGCGGACTTGTGCTCACTGTTCCAGCAGTGCGACTGAAAGCCCTCGCCCTGAATCTGTCGCAGGCCTTGTGTAATTTCCTCGGTGAAGCCGCCGCGATTACCATGCCAGTAAATCGAAATGCAGCCCAGCGTCCCAACACCACCGAGGCCATGAACAGCCTCGATCAGCAGCACGCGGGCCCCGGCGCGGGATGCGGCAATTGTTGCGGGCGCACCGCCAGTGCCACCACCGACAACGACAACGTCAAAGGATCCCAGAACCGGCAACCCGGCGCCCTCCTTTTTTTTGAGCACATCAATGCAGTCGCGCAAGAAACGATCGCAGGTACATGGCTCACATACACCCTTCCCGCCCGGCTGCGGATGGCTGGAGCGCACAGGCCTGTCGCCGGCCGCAACATTTCCGGCCAGCACTGCGGCATAGGCGCCCAGACATTCACCGGCGGCGATCGCATAGGGAGCAAGCAGCAGGCGTGCCGCGACGGCGCGCGTTACTGCAGCGCACGGTCCGAGCACGAAAAGTCCTTTGATGGTTGTAGCAAAGGCGTCCATTGGCAGCTGCCCGCCGGTCGGCCAATCGAAGCTGCGTCCGGTATTGATAGCCACCGGCGGCACACATGCGAGACGGTCGGACATCCACGCCTGATCCTTGTGCCACGTCCGGTTGCGAACAACCTGTTCAGCATCGGCCAACGCGGAAATAGTCCAGTCCGCGACGGGCAGCGTAGTGGTGTATTCGAACGCTTCCAGCGTGAGCGGCTGGCCGCCGTGTTCGCCTTGCGCGCAGCCCGGAAGAAGCCGCCCCTGACTGCCGTCGTCGCCAGCAGCGCGCGCGCCAATCACAACGCGGAGGAACGCGATGTCGCCGCCCGCCCATGCTGTAAATGGCACGCCTGCCAGGCGCGCCATCTGCGCTTGCGGCGTAGCATCAACAACAGTGCGTCCACTTACGGCGAACAGCCCGGACTTGCAGGCTATCACGACACCTGTCAGGTGTCCGGCGCCGTCCAGCAGCAGTTCTGCCGGCATGCAGCCGAATAGAAACACCACGCCCGCATCGATCAATTCGCGATCAAGCCGGCGTTTGACATCCAGCGGCCGCACAGGCGCCAGACGCGCGCCGGTGGCGTCGGCGAAAATATCGCGCGCCAGCGGTGTCGCCAACGGCACGTCGGCCGGCAGCCAGAGCTGCCCGGTAGCGCAGAG
>JBAXJV010000227.1:0-4909 GCA_037137675.1 bacterium
TGATTCTCAAGTGCGTCAAGACCAACCCCGAAGAGCGCTATTTCAGCGCCGATGAATTCATTTTGGCGTTGGATGCGGTTTCCGGTGCTGCCGGTACGGGCAAGAACCAGGGGAATCGTAACGATCAAGTGGAGTCGAATACCTGCCCGGCTTGTAACGCGCGCAATGCGACCGGAGTCAAGTATTGCGGGGCCTGCGGGGCAGGATTGACCCGCGTCTGTCCTGAATGCGCTCAGGAGAACTCAGTGCATATCCGCTATTGCGGGACGTGCGGGACGGAGGTGGAGGGATTCCAGCAGGTGCAAGAGGGACTGCAGCGGATGGAGGGCTTCCGGGCGGAGAAAAAGTGGAGCCGCGTACTGAAGGAACACGGCTTGTTACCGCAGGCAAGACTGACAGGGGTAAAGGGCAAGGCAGCCCTGAAGCGCGCCTTGGAATTGAAGGGTGAGGCGGACCGTGCGATTGCGCAGACCGGTCAACTTAAAACTGAAATCGAACAGGGCCTTGGTGCGGGAAAATTCGAAGAAACGCTCAAACTGGTCGAACAGTATGCTGAACTCGACCCCAACCATGCCGAAATCAATGCACTGATTCAGGAACTGCCCAAGCGGTTTGACGAACGCGACTGGGTTGCAGCCGCTGATTTAGCCGCCCGTATGGAGGCCGATTCACTCACAACCAAGGCCCTTGCGGCATTCCGGTCATACTCGGAAATACATCCCGGCGGCGCACATGCGGTTGAGTCCACTGCGGCCATGGCACGACTTGGCGCGCGATTAACGGAAGTAGATCGCCATCTGGCGCTGGCAACTGACGCCCTGAAGTCGGATCGGCTTGAAGATGCCGAATCGGCGCTTGTTGCCGCTAATGGCCTTGACCGGCTACGGCAGGATCTGGAAACCCAACTCAATCAGGTTCGCGAAAAACTCAAACATTGGCGGCAGTACCGCCTGCAGGCCAAGGCTGCCTTTGACACCGGCGCTTTCATGCAGGCCTCAGCATTGTGGACCAAGGGGGCGCTTGCCATTCGTCCGAAGGACGCTGATGCTGCAGAACAAAATATGCAGGCGATAGCTGCCCGCGTAGCCGAACTGAGCACAGATGCAGAGCGCCTGCTTGCTGGCAAACAGTTCGCGGAGGCGGCCAAGCAACTGGAGGTGGCGCTGCAGTTGATACCCGGCGACGGGGATTTGAAAGGACGGCTCTGTTTTGTCCGGCTCACCATTAAACATGTGGACAAGCTTCTAGATGCGGCCCGCAAGGCTTTTGAAACATCCGAATGGCGACGTTGTCTAGAAAACTGCAGGGCAGTGCTGGCTCTCCAAGGCGAAAACGCGTCCGCGCTGGCGCTCATGCGAGAAGCTGGAGCAGGAGCAAAGCGTGCGCGGATTAAACGGATGGTTGTGACCGTATTAGTGACGGTGGTCGTCGTGGCGAGTTGTGTTGGCATACGGCAAACCATCCAGAGTCGTAACAATCAACTGGTAAGCCGTGCCTATGAACTGGCAACCGCAGGGCGTTATGCCGAAGCACTGAAACAATTCGACGGATGTCGCACCGTGCCCGCCATTTTAATCTGGGCACCGCACCCAAATAGGGAATGGGTTGTGGCAGCCCAGGCACAAGCGGTGGCGCAGGCGGCGGCACAGGCAGAAGCGGCCAGACAAGAGGAAGCCGTCAGGCAAGCTGAGATGCAAAAACAGGCATTGACGAATGCCGATCTGGGTATGACGCTGCAACCGGTGGCGGCGGGTGAATTTCAGATGGGCTCGAACGATAGCGATGGCGAATCGGACGAGAAGCCGGCGCATCGGGTGCAGATCACGCGGCCCTTTTGGATTGGCAGGACAGAAGTGACCCAGCGGCAATGGGAACTGGTAATGAGAAATAACCCGAGCAATTTCAAGGGTGCGGATAATCCGGTGGAAAGTGTGGACTGGAATGCCTGCGTGGAGTTTTGCAGGAAGTTGACGCAGCGCGAACAGGCGGCGGGGAGGTTGCCTTCCGGGTATACTTATCGCCTGCCGACAGAAGCACAGTGGGAATACGCCTGCCGCGCTGGCACGACAACCCGGTTTAACTCGGGCGATGCGGACGCCGCGCTTGATCAGGCAGGCTGGTATAGTTCGAACAGCGGCAACACAACACATCCAGTGGGTCAGAAAACGGCCAATGCCTTTGGCCTTTACGACATGCACGGCAACGTCTGGGAATGGTGTCAGGACAGGTACGGAAGTTATGGCAGCGTGTCAGCGGCGGACCCCACCGGCGCCTCGTCGGGGTCGTTCCGTGTTTGGCGCGGCGGTTCCTGGAACGACCCTCCCGGGCTTTGTCGGTCGGCGTTCCGGTACAGCCGCGTTCCTACGGGCACGAACTTCAGCTTCGGTTTTCGGGTGGTGTGTTGTCGCTGAGGGCTTAATTACATTTTACCTTTTTACGAATTCGCCGCGAAGCGGCGCCGGTTTTTCTTGGGAGGGACGGCGGACTCGCCGTCCGGAATTGACCGTAGCGACAAGTCGCGATTTATTGATCTCTCACGGTGAATTCAATATGATAAAAATAGTAAGCGACAACCGCACCGCCCGCACAGCGTCGTGAAAGGAAACGCAAGACCATGCCAGTAAAACAATTCAAAGAACACGCTGACTTCCTCAAGAACGTCATGAACATTCTGATTCTGGTTTCAGGGGCGCTGGGGAGCGTGGTGAATCTGATCAAGGGCAACAACGTGCCCATGATTATTTCGATGGTGGCCGTCGCCGTCGTGATCGGTTTTGTGCTGGTGGAGTGGAAGTCGCGCCGCGATCAGGCGGTGGTCGCCCGTGCTGCAGTGGCTGAGGCAGCGCAAAACGCCGTCCCCACCAGACGGCCGCTCGCTCCGGACAGCGAACCGGTGCCGCATCCCATCGTCATTCCGCACGAACCCGTGGCAGGCGGCGACCGGGTTTATACAGACTCCCTTGGTAAGCGGGTGCTAAGATTGGTCGTGGCGCGTGGAAGGAATGAGGTTCATGAATAACGATAATTCGCCCTTGCTGAAAGAATTCGAACAACGCTATACCCCGTCGGAACGTGAAGAACTGGCGCGATGCCTGCTGGACGAGGCGCTGCTGGAGGTTGTCTGCGCCGGATGCGGTCGCTATGCGTTAACACTGCGGCGAGGGCAACTTTCCGGAACATTCGAATGTCCCGGCTGTCACAAACGCACCTTCGCCATACTGAATGCGGGTCAGTACAGTATATTCTCGGAAACACGCCTGTTCCGCCTGATCCGCTATGCCTCGGGTAAACGCTGGTATTGCCCCGAGCATGACGGGGTGCCCGTATCCATCGTGCAAGTCCAGTCCGGCGCTCCTGATCCCCGCCATGTGACCCTGCATTACCTGTGCAAACGCGGCAACCGCTTCTTTGGCCGCCAACGAACCCATGCCGGCACAATCCCGCTTGACCTGATGTCCATTGAAGCCGAGATGCTGGCAGAAGCATGAGCAGCAACCAACCAGACCCTCTGGATGTTGACAAGAGTATCCAGTCCTCACCTTCCGCCGTTCACGCCGCCAGCCTCACCCCCGGCGCCAAGGGGGGGGCGTCATGGTTTGTGGCTTCAGGAGCGCATTGCAAAAAGTGATTCAGCTGAAATAGTCAGGATCGAAGCTGGGTTCTCGGCCTGGTTAGGCACAAGGCGAAGGCATCGGTTGAGTGTCAATTGTGGTCAGGAATGTGCAATCTGGGGAGGGACGGCGGACTCGCAGTCCTAGACCTGTATGGCGTGGCCGAAATGAACTTGCGCAGGGGAAATTATTGATATAGACATGTAAATTGTACCGTACTATTATCGCGTCATGAATTATTATCCCAGAGTTGCTGAAACAGGGTTGATGAGCGCCGAATCGCGGGTCAAGGTTCATTTGCTGTTTGGCGCCCGGCAGACGGGGAAATCTACGCTGTTGCGGAAAATCGGCGGCAGTGACGCGCTTTTTTTCAACTTGCAGGAGCGGCGGACTCGCTTGGAAATGGAGCGCGATCCCCATGCCCTTACGCAAATACTCGAAGCCGATTCCCGTGACCACTTGATGGTTTGCGTGGACGAGATTCAAAAGGTGCCGGCGCTACTTGATGAAGTGCAGTTCCTGTTTGACCGCAATCCCGGGCGCTACGAATTCTTTTTGACAGGCAGTTCCGCCCGACGATTGAAAACGACCTCCGCCAATCTATTGCCGGGGCGCGCACACCTTTTTCACCTCTGTCCCTTGGTCCTGACGGAGCGTGAAGGCACACCACCTTCCCGCGTCTTCCCGTTGGATACTGGTCCGGGCTTTCGCGGTCTTTTCCCGTCAACGACGTTGCCGGATCTTTTGCTGTTCGGGAATCTGCCCGGGGTCACTCAGGAACCGCCCGCATCCAGAGTGCGTACGCTTTCGGCTTATGTCGAGTTGTATCTCGAAGAGGAAATCCGACGTGAGGCGCTGGTCCGCGACGTGGGCGCTTTCCAGCAATTTCTGGAACTGGCCGCGATGGAGTCAGGGCGCACGATGCACCTGACCAATCTGTCCAAGGAAAGCGGCGTGGCGGTGGCCACTTTACGCACCTTCTATCAGGTGCTGGAGGATACGTTTGTCGGCTATCGTATTCCGGCATTCGGAGCGGCGGGCCGGAAGCGCGTCTTGACCACCCCGAGATTTCTTTTCTTCGATACCGGGATCAGGAATGCGGCGGCACGCCTGCAGATGACAGGTGACCTGCTTAAGACGCAAATGGGATTGCTGTTCGAGAATTGGGTGGGCTTGGAGTTACTGCACCGCTGCCTGCATGCCGGGCGTCTATGGCGCCTGAGTTACTGGCGGACAGTTCACGGGGCCGAGGTGGACTACGTGCTTGAGCACATGCCCAAAATCGTGCGGAAGCTCCG
>JBAXJV010000228.1:0-4906 GCA_037137675.1 bacterium
ACCCCCCACCCCGCGGGATTGATTTCCGGATGACAGCATGAGTTACAATCATCAAACACTCCGGCGCTGAACTGTCAAACGCTGATGAACATGGATTAAAATGTACAGGAGCTGACAATGCATTTATTGGAAGTCGCACTATTTTCTTTCGCGTCGCTGGTTGTCCCTTTTTCTGGAATATCCGCAGCCATGGCCAAAACTGAAAAGGCCGGGGCCCCGGCCCCGTCAGGCGCAGTAGAAGCGGAACTTCGCGAGGATACAAAGCAAGCCTTTAAGACGCAGCCTGAAGCGGCGGGCCTCCCGCGCGTGCTCATTATCGGCGATTCGATTTCGATCGGTTATACGGCTCCGCTGCAGAAGCTTTTGAGTGCAAAAGCCGCCGTGTCCCGTGCACCTGGCAACTGTCAGGATTCCGGATTCGGGTTACAGCATATAAAACAATGGGTTGGCAAAGGGCCGTGGGATGTCATTCACTTCAACTTCGGAATATGGGACACGCATTATCTGGACGCCCAGACCGGCCAGTTAATAGCGCTGGAATCCGCTACCCCTGAAAACAAGCGGAGAATCCGGCACAATATTGAGCAGTACAAAGCCAACCTTGTCAAAATCGTACAGGCCCTCAAGCAAACCAAAGCGCAACTGATCTGGGCCCAAAGTACGCCAATTATGTTCCGCACCGCAGCACGCTTTGATGATATCGCCAAATATAACGCCGCAGCAGCCGAAGTCATGAATGCCAACAGCGTGCCAATCAACGATTTATATAACTACACCCTGCGTGACATTAAGCAATGGCAAAGCCCGGACCAGTGCCACTTCAACGACAAGGGTAACGCCATGCTGGCACAGCAGGTCATGCGCTCTATACTTGCGGCGCTCGAACTTAAGCAGCCGCGATCAGCTACTGAAATGCAAAAAGGCGAAAAATGAGCGCTCCGGATTTTCAAGTCCACAACTGGGTGAAACACCCCGCCAACCCTGTGCTGCCCCCGGGCGGCGGAGCCTTCGACACGGCCTGCTGCATGAATCCGTGCGTCCTGCGTCAAGGCGATGAATACTATTTATTCTATGGCGGCGGCGACAAGAACGGCACCCGGCGCATCTGCCTGGCGATTGCCCCGGTATCGGATGTCACCAGCTGGAAAAGACAGGGCCCGCTTTTTGACGTGGGTGAGGCGGGGGCCTTTGATGCCAACTGGTGCGTGCTGCCTTGCGTTCACCGGATTTGCGGGAAATGGCATTTGTACTACACGGGATTCAACGCGCAAGCCGGCAAAGGGCTGCAAGCCTTTACCGGAATCGGGCTGGCAATCAGCGATGACCTGAAAGTCTGGAAGAAATATTCCGCGAAGCCTGTCCTGACAGGAGATGGATTTCCGGAATTGCCTGACAATAAAGGAATCGCGGGCGGCGGCAGAATCCTGGAGCTGCCGCAGGCCGATGGCCCGGTCATTTACCGGATGTACTACACGTTGGCAACAGGAACACCCAGCCCTGACCTGCTTGTGAATCAGGCCAAACAGGCCGTCATTGCCCACTCGCGCGACGGAATCATCTGGACGGACAAACGCGTGGTGCTCAAACCCCGCCTTGAGGCGGATTATGAAAATGCCGCGACGATCGCGCTCAATGTCTGGAAAACGCCCCGGCAGTGGCGCGCCATCTATGCTGGAATCGGAACGCGGTTCGGGGCTTATTCAATCACCGAGGCGGTCAGCCAGGACGGACTGATCTGGGAACGCGGCAAACCAGGCGAAAACCTTTCCCTGCCTCCCTCCGGCACCGGCTGGGAGAGCAAGATGACTGAATACCCTTGTGTCATACACGAAGCTGGCAAGCTACGGCTTTTCTATTGCGGAAACGGTTATGGCGCAACGGGCATTGGGACCGCATTGGCAGACCCCGTAAACTGAACAGGCCAGCATGCGTGCATCATGAGAATTGAACTCCGCGACAGTTTAGAAAATGTTTTTTTTGATTCTGTAATTGCCGCGCGGCCTTGCCGCCGGCTGGCGCTGGATGTTGCGCGCAACGGCACTGCGGCTGTGCACATTCTGCTCAACGACCTGCCGGCGGGCTCACGGTTCAACGTAGCTGTGCGCAAAAAGGGGCGGGTAGTCCGCAAGGCGCAGTGGTTCCAGCTGCTGGATGTGCCAGTCGAAGAAAACACCGGGCTGGTTGGATTTACCACCCGCACCAGGACGCTGAATGTTTTTCCACACACAGGGAAACGTAACGCGCCCAACCCGCATGTTATCCGCAAAGCCCCGTTCCGCACATTCGACATCATGCAGCCGGTGCGCGGCGGCGCTGTCCGTTCCGAGGCCGCCACCACGGCCTTGCGTCTGCATCTGCCAATTGCCGCCAGCGCCAAGCCCGGCGTGCATGAGTTCACCATTGCGATTTCCTCCGGCCAGATCACACAGAACCTGGTGGTGCAGGTGCGAGTGCATGGAGTGGTCATTCCGCCGGCTGACCGGAGCGCCCTGCCATATACCAACTGGTTCGGCTTCTCGCATATCGCCAAGCATCACGGGCTGAAACTCTGGTCCGGGCCCTATTGGCGTATGCTTCGAAAATATGCGGACCTTATGCAGCGGGGACGGCAAAATTGCGTACTCGTGTATAACAACGATCTGTTCGAAATGACGCCTCAAGGCCCCGTGCTGGATCGCCAGCGATTGCGCCGCATCGTCAAGATATTCACCGATGCGGGAATATATTATATCGAAGGCAGCTGGGTGGCGGGCCGCAAGGAATGGACATCCCCGACCTTTGAGGCGGCCTTGAGCATGAAACCGGCCACAACGCCCGAAGGGTATGCCACGATTGAGGCCATCTGTCGCCAGCTCGGCGAGGAGATTGCGGCCAATGGCTGGAAGGATCGCTGGCTCCAGCATGTGGCGGATGAACCATTGCCGCTGAACGCCTCCGATTACCGTATCCTCTGCGGCATTGTCCGCAAGCTGATGCCCGGCATTCTCATCATGGACGCCATCCAGGATCCAACGCTAGTCGGGTCTGTGGACATGTGGTGCCCGCAGGTGCAGGAATACGAGCGCGACCGCGAGGCCTACGAAGCCACCCGGGCGCAGGGCGACAAGGTTTGGTGTTACACTTGCTGCTTCCCCGGCGGACCATGGCTGAACCGTTTGCTTGACCAGGAACTGTTACGGCCAGCCCTGATCGGATGGGGCGTGGCGCTTTACAAGCTGGACGGATTTTTGCACTGGGGTCTGAATTGGTGGGAAGGCGATTGCCGCAAACTTACCAGTCCGGCACGTCCGGCGGAGAAACCCAAGGCCAATCGTCTGCCACCCGGTGATACGCACATGATCTATCCCGGCGCGGCGGGACCGCTCTCCGGGCTACGCTTCGAGGCACACCGTGAGGGTTTTGAGGACCATGCTTTGCTGCGCCGCCTGCAGAAAGAAAACCCACGCGCCGCAGCAGCCGTCCTGCGCAAGGTGATCCGCGGTTTTAGCGACTACACAAAAGACGTCCAACGCTTTCGTGCCGGGCGTAAGATGCTGCTTGAAGCCCTCTCGTAAATTGGATCTGGCTCAGAATGCAAGGAGCAATGGTGAATTATGCACGCTCCATTAAGTGAACATCTAACCATTCGAGCGGGCTGTGACAGCACGCCGCTGATCGAGACGCTACAACGCATCACCATCCGCGTCATGGCTGAGCGCAGGTGGCTACAGCCGCTGTTTGTATCCGGGCGCAACCGTGCGCAGGGCAGCCAACGAGCAAAGCTCATGCCCGTTGAACAACCTGGCTGTCTCCATAGTTTTCCCCGTCTTCTGCAATCCGTGCGGTCATTCAGCATCGGAATCTGTGCCGTGCTATTGGTCGCCGTAAATCCGGACCGGATTCAAGCCTCCGCAGATTCTGATGCCACGCTACCGGGAACGCTGCTGGTGGATAATCCAGCCACCCGCGCCACTCGGACGCAGATAGACGAGGCATTCCTCGCCGGATTCGGACTCGAGTACCAGCTCAAGAAACTTAGCTCCCCGCGTCCGAACCGGGTCCATATCCTGAGGGTGGATCTCTTAAAGGGCCGGGTCGAACCGGCTGTGATTGTTGCGCCGGACCCGGATGGCGACGGTCCTGCTGAGGCGGCGCTGACGGACCCGTTGAAGTTGGCCGCCGGTCGGCAGACGCTGGCCTTCATCAACACTAACCCCTGGGACAGCTTGCCTGATGCGACCGGGAAGAAGAACCGGAAATGGTTCGCGGGCCAGGCTGTCGACATCAACGGTCTGGCGGTCGCCGCCGGAATCGAGAGGAGCCCAAAAGGTAAGGAATGCCTGCCGGTCCGCATGACGGCGCAAGGCATGGTCATGATTGGCGCGGAGGGCGCGGACGCACCGGCCGGCGAGGGCATGGCGGGGTTTCAACAGATTGTCAAAGCAGGGAAGCTCGTAGCACCCCCGTCCGACGCGTTGGCCCCGCGCACGGCTCTTGGAATCAACAGGGATTCGAGCCTGCTTTGGCTGGTGGTCGTGGACGGGAGACAGGGCGAATACAGCGGGGGCATGAGTTGTCATGAAATGGGCGCCTGCATGCTGGAACTCGGATGCTGGAACGCCGTAAACATGGACGGCGGAGGCAGCAGCGTAATGGGGCTGGCAGCTCCGGATGGAAAGCTGCACGTCGTGAACAGCCCATCAGACAGCATTCTGAATTTCCACTTTTTACGGCCGCTGCCCATGATTCTGACCCTCCAGAAGGCGGCGTCAGAAAAAAAGGCGCCGCAATAACAACTCATTCCTCTGATAAACTTAACCCCCGCGCTTAATCACTGCCTCCTGAATGTGCGTCTAAGCGGTGCTGGTTTCTCCCGAACAGCCACTTTTGAGCCGCAAAGACGGCTCGGCGAGACGCCTCGCCCTAC
>JBAXJV010000229.1:0-4881 GCA_037137675.1 bacterium
GGCGCAGGGTAGGGACGGGACGTGGTCTGCGATTGTCCGCATTGAAAACAATCACCAGCGCCTGGTCCGGCCGAAAATAAATCTACTGGCTAGCGCCTTGCGCTGGGTTCCCGAAGCCACTCAAGGCGGCGGCCGGGCGCGCCTTTTTGCCTGGGACGTGGAGTAATCGTCGCTGGTTCCTGCCGGACAGCCGCTATTCAGCCGCAAAGACGGCCCGGTGAGACGCCTCGATGAATACGCAATAATCGGACATGGAAGAGCGAAAATAGTCCAGCTCTAGGCCCGCGCAAGGGCGTTTGCGGAGACAAACAGATTCCTGCGCCGGAAAGGTACGGGGCTTTCAACCAGGAGAATCGCCTTGAGCATTTCCAGTCCGCCGGCAAACCAGGGCTTATGCAAATAGCACAGGGGAGTTTCCGTCCATGCGGGGGGTGTGAGTGAGGCTTCCCTGCACAAGGTTTCAACGACAGCGGCCAGATAGGCGTTACAGTCGGCATGGGTTGCTGTATCCAGCCACACCGGCGTTTCCGCGACGAGGGCCATTTTTGCTTCCGGGCTTTTGCAGCGCTGCAGGCAATCACCTGATGATGTTGCTAAAATTCGTGACCTTCACGCCGCCGGGCACGCCTGCCCCGTTGATGATCTTCCGTAAATAACTACACGCGGATTGGGACAGTGCAATATCCGCAGAATTTCAGAATGCAGGCTTGACCCGGCGTGATGCGGCGGCGAATATGGACGGCGTTAGCGGCGGTGCGGAAAGCACGGTTTTTGCTGGCGCGCGGGCGGAGCCTGCGTAGACTGGCGGAGCGGGCCGTGGAACAGACGGAAAGATCATTGTGCTACAGGTAAGGATTTATAAAGGAGATCACATGCTACGTTACGCTGGATTGCTCATGATGGTTCTGCTTGTGGCTGGATGCGACAGACAGTCTGGAACGGGACCGCAAAAAACGAACCCCGCGAAAAAGATAGTGCAGGCGGCAGTTTGTCCAACCTCGCCCCCTAACTGTTTTCAGCGCGAAAACGCTTATGTGGGCATTGATGTGGAGATCCTCGACGCCTTTTGCAAAGCTCGCGACTACACCTTTAAGATGATGGCTTATGACTGGTCCGGCATGCTGGGCGCAGTAATTGCCAACCGCGCCGACATTGCCTTTTCCGGAATATCCATCACCGAAAAACGCAAGGAGGCGATGGACTTCTCCGACGCCTACATGGTCAACGTGCTGATCATCGCGGCGATTGCCGATCGCAACGTAACCATTCGCACAACGCAGGACTGGAAAACCTACCGGCTGGGGTTTGTGCGCGGTATGTATTTTGGCGATTTGATCAAAACCACCTATAAGGAAGCGTATGATTACGCGGACCTCCGGCAATATCCCTCCTACAATGAATTGCTCGCGGATCTTGGCAATGGCAAGATGGATGGGGCATTCATGGACTCCCTGGTCATGGCTGATCAAAAGGCGAAGGGTATCTACAAGCTGATCACCGCGTTTACCTTGAAAGAGTCCGACCAGTTCGGTTTTGCCTTTCCCAAAGGCAGCCCCCTGCGCGATGAGTTCAACCAGTACCTGAGGGAAAATGCCGGGATGGTCAAGGAGATCATCGCCCGCCACATGAAATAAGCCGGTGTTTCCAGATCATGGTAATGGAGTTTTTTAATATTCTCAGCACGCTCTCTGTCGGCGTGCTGAACACGATGCTGATCACGCTGGCCTCCATGGCCGTGGGGCTGGCGGCCGGGACAGCCCTGCTGCTGGCAAATCAGCTGGCGGGGCCGCGCGGTAAAATGGCGCTGCGTGGCTCCATCTACGGCGTGCAGAGCGTGCCCTCGCTGGTGCTGATTTTTATGGCCACATTCGGCCTGCCGCTGATCGGGATCCGGATCCCTCCCATGCTCACCGTGGTGGCGTGTCTGGGCGTGGTGGCATCGGCGTATATCTTCCAGATCCTGCGTGGCGCGCTCGAATCTCTGGAACCTGCCCAGCGTGAGGCTGGCCTGGCGCTGGGTATGTCAGCCCGTCAGATATTCTGGAGCGTGCAGATGCCCCAGGTGTGGAGAATTTCGACGCCGGGCCTGATCAATGAATTCACGTCGGTGCTCAAGTCCTCGCCTTTTGCCTATGTCGCAGGCGTGCCTGAAATTCTGAAAGAGGCTCAGGTGCTTACCGCAGTAACATCGCGCGGCATGCCGGTCTACGCCGCAGCGGCCCTGCTCTTTCTGGCGCTGTATCTGGGCAGCACCAGGCTTTTTTATGCATTGTACCGGCGTCACCACATCCCCGGCTTTGAGGAAACTTGAGCAATGGCCCTTTTGGAAGTTCAAAATCTTGCGTTGAAATACGATGGAAAAACCGTTCTCAGCGACATCAGCTTCACGCTGGATCGCGGGGAAGTCAAGGTGATCATGGGCCCTTCCGGCGGCGGGAAGAGCTCTCTTCTTCGCTGCCTGAATCTGCTGGAAAGGCCCACGCAGGGGAAAATCTTCCTCAACGGGCAGGAGATCACCGCGCCCGGAACGGATGTCCGCAGCGTCCGCCGCCAGATCGGATTTGTGTTTCAGCAGTTCGGCCTGTTTCGCCACCTGGACGCCCTGCACAACATCGCTCTGGCGCCCGTTAAGCTGCTTAACCTCACCCGCAGGCAGGCTCTGGAGCGGGCTGAACACGAGCTTGACCGCCTTGGCATGAAGGAGCACGGGCACAAATATCCCGCCCAGCTTTCCGGCGGGCAGCAGCAGCGCGTAGCCATTGCCCGCGTTCTGGCCATGGATCCGAAGCTGATCCTCTTCGATGAACCCACCAGCGCGCTTGATCCCGAGCTGGCCCGCGAGGTCTCGCTGATTATCAATAAATTGTACTTAGACGACATCAGCATGCTGTGCGTAACCCATGACGTCCATTTCGCCAGGATGATGTGCGATAAAATCCTTTTTCTGGATGGCGGTTCCATCCTGGCCGAGCAGTCCCCGGAAGCGCTCTATGCTCAGGACGATAATGAGCGCATCCGGAAATTCTTCCAAGTGACGAAGGGCCCCTGACGCATGGGCATGTTTTTCAAGGAGCTGTGGCTGGAATGGCCTGCGCTTATGAGCGGCGTGGAGTGGACGCTCATTCTCTCCGTCTCGATCACCCTGTCGGGCCTGCTGGGCGGCATCCTGATGCAGTATTGCCTGACCCACTCCTCCCGGACGCTGCGCCTCTTTGCCAATGCCTTCGTGACCTTCTTCATCGGCACCCCGCTGCTGGCGCTGCTGTTCCTGATGTATTACGGCCTCCCGACCATCGGGCTGGGTCTGCCACCCTTCGCCGCCGCGTTCATCGGCTTCACGTTGAATGTTACCGCCTATAATGCCCGCTACCTGATGAGTGGATACAAGGCCATTGCCCCCGCCGAATTGACTGCCGCTAAAGCCATGGGCTTCAGCAGGCGGCAGATCTATCTCAGCCTGATTCTCCCGCAATCCCTGCGCTACGCGGTTCCCGGGCTGACAAGCCAGGCCATCAATAACCTGAAGGACACCTCCATCGCCTTCCTGATCCAGTGTGACGGCTTTCTTTCGTTCATCCAGAATTTCACATCCCAGAACTTTTTATTTTTCCAGGGCTATCTCTTCGCGGCCTTCGGCTATCTTCTCATGGTGATCCTGCTCACTCTGGTGGCCCGGAAAATCCAAAGCCTCACCCGCATTCCCGGATGTGAGTGAAAAGCCCGTTCGTTCTGCCACGTCCGGATTTTTCACACCCCTCCTGGTGAAGTAATTAAAACCGGGCGTCAAACACCCCGCGCTTGACATTCCGGCTGCGGTTTAGTGTCATCATGCACCTGTGAAAGCGCTCAGCCATTTCTTTGCGGGGGATTTTGCGGCAGCCATACTCGCGCCGCTCAAAAATAAGTTTCCCGGCGCTTTTTTTCTGCGAAATCAAACAAGCGGCTTCTTGCTTGCCATTCTTCTGCTTGCCTGCGCCCTGCGCCTGATCAACTTCACCAGCCCGCTCCTGGGAAATCATTCCTGGCGCCAGGCCGACACTGCTGCGATAGCTAGAAACTTTCAGGAAGAACGCTACAACATTCTATATCCAAGCATTGACTGGCGAGGAGCGTCGAGCGGAGAAGTTGAATGCGAATTTCCGGTTTATCAGTTTGTGCTCGCTTCCATGTACCGGGTTCTGGGTGTGCATGAGCCAATTGGCAGGCTTGTCTCCATCTTTTTCTCACTTACAACAGTTCTAGGCGTTTATCTGATTTCAAAGCGGGTTGCTACCGCTCAGGTTGGGCTATGGGCGGCATTCTTTTTCGCTGTGCTGCCGATGCCCGTGTTTTTTGGACGAACCGTAATGCCGGAGGCCCTGCTGATCTCCGCATGTACCTACGCGGTCTTTTGGTTTTTAAAATGGACGCAATCAGACTCCTTGAAATTTCTGCTGTTATCGGCGGTCGCGCTGGCGGTTGCCTGCCTGATAAAGCCGCCAACGCTGTACCTCGGCCTGCCGCTTGCATTCCTTGCCATTCGAAAACACGGGGCCCGAACGCTGGCACGTTTAGAGCTGTGGGCATTTGCCGCAGTGGTTATGGGATCACTCGCCCTGTGGTATTTTCACGCGCACCAGTTCAAGGCAACAACAGGGCTAACGTTCGGTGTTTGGGAATACGGATCAGATAAGTGGGGAAACTGGGCTCTGGTAGGTTCGCGGATGTTTTGGGAGAAGATATTCATAGAGCGAATCCCGGGTCTGCTGCTTTCCTACCTTGGCGTACCTCTTTTGATCATCGGGCTTGTCAGGCCGCCGCACAGTCCGGAAGAGCGGGTGCTTTCACTCTGGATCGCGGCGATGCTCGTATTTGTCGTGGTCGTAGCCAAAGGGGTGTTTG
>JBAXJV010000230.1:0-4877 GCA_037137675.1 bacterium
CTGCGACTGGTGCGGGTGCCGACGACGGTTCTGGCGCAGAACGACGTTGGCGTTGGCGTGAAGAACGGAATTGACCTTGATGGCGTCAAAAATTTGATTGGCGTTTTCGCTCCGCCTTTTGCCGTGCTGGCGGATTTTAACTTTCTGGTGACGCTTCCAGACCGCGAGTGGCGTGCGGGGGCTGCGGAGGCCTTCAAGGTGGCTTTGATCAAAGATGCGGCTTTTTTCGGCTTCCTCTGCCGGGAGGCGGGTGCGGTGTTCAGACGTGACAAGGCGGTCATGCAACATCTGATCCGGCGCTGCGCGGAGCTGCATTTGGATCACATCCGTACCGGCGGCGACCCGTTTGAGATGGGCAGTGCGCGTCCGCTGGATTTTGGCCACTGGTCGGCGCATCATCTTGAGATGTTATCCCGGCATGCCTTGCAGCATGGCGAAGCGGTAGCCATCGGTATTGCGCTCGATACGACTTACGCGGCCCGGGCCGGATGGGTGACGTCAGAAGTGCGCGAAGCGCTGCTGAGCGCTCTGACGGAATGCGGGCTAGCGATCTGGCACCCGCTGCTCGAAGCGCGCGATGCGGATGGAGCACTGGCGATTCTGGGCGGCCTGGAACGTTTTCGCGAGCATCTGGGCGGACGGCTGACTTTGACTTTCCCGGACGGTCCAGGGCGTCAGCGGGAAGAACATGCGCTGGACTTTGCGGAGATTGCGGCATCTGTGGATTACTTGCGGAATTGGCAGGGCCTGAGGTCAGGCCAGAACCTTGCGACCCATCAACACCCGTAACAACTCAGTCAGTTAGAATCCAGCTTTTCGCTATGCACGCGCCAGCCACACTCGACGGTCATTTGACTTACTGCCTGAATATTCATCCAGGCGAGAGCTGGGCCGATGTGAAAGCCGCAGTGGCAACGCATGGGCTGGCCGTAAAAGCGCTGATCTCACCGGACGCGCCGTTTGGTCTGGGGTTGCGGTTGGCGCACGGCGCGGTCGAGGAACTGCGTGGCTCCGGCGAGGCGGCGGCCTGGCGCGATTGGCTGGCGGAGCACGGTCTGTATGTGTTCACCGTGAATGGATTTCCTTACGGGACGTTTCATGGCCGGTCGGTCAAGAGCGCGGTCTACCGTCCGGACTGGCGTACGACAGAACGGCTTGACTACACCCTGCAGCTGGCCGGAGTGCTGTCCGAACTCCTGCCGGATGGGCAGGCTGGCAGTATCAGCACGGTGCCGGGTTCATACAAAGCCTGGCTGTGCGGAGGTGATGATGAGCGCCAAATTGCCCGGCAACTGGCGGCGGCGGCGGCTGCGCTGGCGCTGCTGGAAAGTCGCACGCAACGGGAAATCCATCTCGGACTGGAACCGGAACCGGACTGTATGCTGGAGACCACCGACGAGACGGTGCAGTTTTTTAATCAGCGGCTGATTCCGGAGGGGGTGCCGGCTGTATGCTCGCTTATGGGTTGCACAGCGGCGGAAGCCGAGCGTCTGCTGCGGCGGCATCTGGGAGTGTGTGTAGATACCTGTCACCTTGCAATCCAGGGCGAAGACTTGGCCGTCAGCCTCACGCGCCTGCAAAGTGCCGGTATCCGTCTTTCGAAATTGCAGCTGAGCGCCGCCCTCAAGACGCCGGGCCCGGCGGCCGCTGCGGAGTTGGAGCCTTTCGTTGACGCTGTCTATCTGCACCAGGTCAAGGCCTGGAATGCCGATGGCCGGCGGCAGGCCTATCCCGACCTGCCCGAGTATCTGGCGGCCTGCCGGAATGGCAGCGCGCCCCGTGGCGAGGCGCGCATTCACATGCATGTGCCGCTCGACTGGGGCGGTGACGGAACGATTCAAACGACGGCGGATGCCTTGACGGCGGCGCTGCGCGAACAGGTGACACGGCTGGAACGTCCGCACCTGGAAGTTGAAACCTACACTTTCAATATATTGCCGCCAGCCCTGCGCGCAAGGCCGGTGGAAGCGAGCCTGGCCGCAGAATTACGCTATGCGCTGGCATGGCTGCGGTCCGGAGAACGCAAGCCTTCCTGACAATCCTTATTTTGCCCTGCCGTGCACATCCTGCACGATCCCGGCGCTGACGGTGTGCGGATTAACCGTTCTGATTATTTCCAGTGGCTGTGTGTTGGGTGCGTTGTGTTCCTGAGAAATCAGCGGCCTGGCCCAGCGGACAGCGTTGCCGATTACTTTCAGTACGTTTTTGTCATGATAAATCGGGTAGGTTTCATGGCCGGGCCGGAAATAGAATACTTTGCCGTGCCCGCGTTCAAACGCGACGCCGCTGCGGAAAACTTCGCCGCCTTCAAACCATGAGATGAAGATGATTTTGCCATCCTGGGGAATGTCGAAGCGCTCGCCGTACATTTCGGTATGCGGTAGTTCAAAGTAATCGCCGATGCCCTGGGTGATTGGATGGGACGGCTCGATATTCCAGAGACGCTCCTTCTCGCCGACCTCGCGCCATTTCAGGGAACAGTTGGTTCCCATGAGGGCTTTAAAGATTTTGGAAAAGTGGCCGGAGTGGAGGACGATCAGGCCCATGCCTTCCAATACGCGCTTCTGAACGCGCTTGACGATTTCGTCCTGAACTTCGCCGTGGGCGCAGTGGCCCCACCAGAGCAATACGTCGGTGCTGTCAACCACCGCCTGAGTCAAGCCGTGTTCCGGATCGTCGAGGGCGGCCAGGCGGATATTCAGATCATCCGCGCCGATGCCGTCGGCAATAGTTTTATGCATGCCTTGCGGATAAAGGCTTTTAACGGTGGCATTGGATTTCTCGTGACGGAATTCGTTCCAGATCGTTACGTTGATTTTCTTTGACATGACTGTGGCTCCTGCATCAGGTGTTCGTAAATACTCGTGTTGACAGGCTGTCTGCTGTTCGCTGTTTGAAACTCAGGGACTTATCGCAGGTTTATCCGGTGAATTCAAGCGGGCATTGTTCATCAAAATATGGCGCAGGCCGTCCGGTAGTGATAGACTGCCACGCTTTTGCACGCGCCGGACCGGCTTACAACATGATGAGTACCAGAACGACCACTGAAGAAATTGCCCGGCGACGGACGTTTGCGATCATTTCGCACCCCGATGCCGGCAAGACCACGCTGACGGAGAAGCTGCTGCTTTACGGCGGCGCCTTGCATTTGGCGGGCTCAGTTCGCGCCCGGCGCAATATGCGGGCCACGGCTTCCGACTGGATGGAGCTTGAAAAGGAGCGCGGCATCTCGATCAGCTCCACCTTGATGCAGTTCGAATACGGCGACGCCTGTGTCAACCTGCTCGATACCCCCGGCCACAAGGATTTCAGCGAAGACACCTACCGTGTGCTGACGGCGGTGGATAACGTGGTCATGGTGCTCGATGCTGCCAAAGGTGTTGAGGAGCGCACGCGCAAGCTTTTCGAAATATGCAGCCTCCGGAAGATTCCGATCTTTACCTTCGTCAACAAAATGGACCGCCCCGCCCGTAGCAGCATTGACCTGCTGGACGAAATCGAAAAGGTGCTCGGTATTCACGCCGTGCCGGTGACCTGGCCGCTGGGCAGCGGCGCGGATTTCAAGGGCGTATACGACCGGCTGACGCATCAGGTATACCTCTTTGAACCGACCAAGCACGGGCAACATCGCGCACCCTTCCAAGTCTCGAATATTCACGATCCGGCCTTTCGCGAGCGGCTCGGCGATAACTACGCGGACTGGATGGAATCAGTCGAGATGATTTCCATGGCGGGCGAGCAATTTGATCAGGCGCGCGTCAAGGCAGGCCAGATCACGCCGGTTTTTTTCGGCAGCGCCATGAATAACTTCGGCGTGCAGCACCTGCTCGACTATTTCATCCGCTATGGCGAACCCCCCGCGCCGCGCCAGACCGGACTCCGCCAGGTCTGCCCGGAGGACCCGGACTTCAGCGGCTTCGTTTTTAAGGTGCAGGCTAACATGAACCCCAAGCACCGCGACAATCTGGCCTTTGTGCGGGTTTGCTCTGGCATCTTCGAGAAGGACATGAGCGTGATTGACCCGCGCGATCCCGCGCGGAAGTTGCGCCTGGCCTACCCCCAGCGGCTCTTCGGTCAGGAGCGGGAAACGGTCGAACGCGCCTACCCCGGCGACATCGTGGGTCTGGTCAGTCACGGCAACTTCCACATTGGCGACACGCTCAGCGCCACGCCCGGACTGCGCTTCCACGAGATTCCGCGCTTCGCCCCGGAAGTCTTTGGCTACCTTCGCAACCCTAATCCAAGCCGCTTTAAACAGTTCCGTGACGGATTGGGCCAGCTGTTGGCGGAAGGCGTAATACAGCGGTTCCGTTTGCCGGAGGACATTTCCGACGCGCCGCTGCTGGGCGCTGTCGGGCCACTGCAGTTCGATGTTGTGCGGTACCGCCTGGAAAATGAATACGGCGCCGTGGCGCGGCTCGATACCGCGCCGTATACACTGATCCGTTGGCTGGAGCCAGGCACGACCCGCGCGGCGGCGGAGTTGCTGACGCTGGGCGTTGGCGTGACGATTGTCGCTGACGCAGATGAAGAGCTGGCGCTGCTTTTCCCCAATGAATGGGCGCTGCGGTTCGTCGAAGAGCGAAACCCCGCGCTCGTCATGCACCGGGTTTCGCCGCACCGCTAGAACTCCTCTGAGCATGATTAAGATGGCAGGCGCTGGGTGTCGCAGAGGAGAAATGAGACGAAACTTCCACCACGGATTACACGGATGGCACGGATAAAATTGATTCTTCTCCGCGCCTACACCGCACCCCCTCCTTGAATTGTTTATGAACGCCCAAATGTTCGGCTAAGCGGTGCTGGTTTCTACCGGACAGCAACTTATGAGCCGCAAAGACGGCTCGGCGAGACGCCTCGCCCTACCTCGCGTACGA
>JBAXJV010000231.1:0-4867 GCA_037137675.1 bacterium
TCACCGGCATTGCGCACCAACTGTTCTACACGTCCCTTGCAGGCCTCGCACTCGTATTCAAAAATCGGCATGGATTATCCTCTTTCGGAAATTAAAAAAAGCCGCCCCCTTGCGGAGGCGGCTTTTATGGCAGTCAGTTCGACTACTTGAGAAGAACAGCTTCCTTGCAAGCCTTGGCAACACGGAATTTGACAACCGTCTTGGCCTTGATCTTGATCGTCTCGCCTGTGGCCGGGTTGCGTCCCATGCGCGCAGCGCGCTTGACGAGCACCAGTTTTCCAATGCCTGGAATCGTGAAGCCATTCTTCGCGCCCTTGTACGCCATTTGAACCAAGGCCTCGATGCAGCAAGCTGCCTGCTTCTTCGTTATTCCAACTGCTTCCGCCACGCCTGCCAAAACCTGACTCTTCGTCATCGCATTTGCCATAGAGGTCTCCTTATGATTTCGGCGCCGGACACGTTCGGTCCGGCATGCCATTGCCGATGTCTATATCACATTCCGATGATGACGCAACTAAAAAAGATATATTTCCTGCTGTCCGGAGCAGGCTTGACTTCCGCCTGCCTCATTCAAACAGCGATGCGCCTGCCGACGGCAGCACCTGAATCGTGTCGCAGGCATGTCCGTAAGCCTGCGCGTAAACTGCACTCAATCGTGCCGCCGCATCGGGAGCAGCTTCGGCGCGCACAAGCACTACCACGCTGCCGCCAAAGCCGCCGCCGGAGAGCCGCGCGCCGTACACGCCGGGCAGCGTCCGCGCCGCCGTTACCAGCGTGTCGAGTTCGGGACACGAGTTCTCAAAGTATGCGCGCGAGCTTGCATGCGAATCAAACATCAGCTGCCCGAAGCCCGCCAGATCGCCGCGCTCCAGCATCGCGGAACCTGCGACCACGCGGGTGTTTTCGCCAACTACATGCGCGGCGCGGCGCGCGGCGCACGGCTCCATGCGCGGCGACCACTCCTGCCATTCGCTCCATGTCACATCGCGCAGCGCCCGCACCGGATGCGGCAGCACGGAGGCAAAAAAACGCGCCGCCTCTTCGCACTTCTCGCGGCGTTCATTGTAGGCCGATTCCACCAGGTTGTGCTTGACTGCTGTGTTGGCAACCAGAAACACCGCCCCTTCGTTGAGCGGCTCGTGACACACCTCCAGCGTGCGGAAATCGGAGCGCACCAGCATCCCCGCACGCCCGCAAAGGCTGGAAATCTGATCGAGCAACCCGCACTTCACGCCGGCATAGTCATGCTCCGCAGCCTGGCCTATTTTCGCCATTTCAAGCGTTGTGATTTGCACCTCGAGCAGCCGCGCCAGCGCCAGGCCCGTGCTCATTTCGAGCGCCGCCGAACTCGAAAGGCCGGCCCCCTGCGGCAGTGTTCCCCGGAACGCCGCCGCAAAGGCCCGCGGGCGTCCGCCGCGCGCCAGCATATTCGCATACACGCCGCGCAGGTAATTTGCCCAGCCGGGGGTTTGCGCATGATCCGGATTGGCAGCGGGAAAGCGCGCTTCGCCATTCAGATCAAGCGCCGCAAGCCGGCACTCCGGCCCTTCGATGGGCGCTACGGCCATCGCAATGCCGTAATCTATCGCCGCCGAAAGCACGTGTCCTTCGTTGTAGTCGGTGTGGTTGCCCAGCACCTCAATTCGCCCCGGCGCGTATGCCAGTATCGCCGGCGCCACCCCCAGCCACTGCACAAACTCGCCACGCAGCCTGTTCACCAGTAAATTATGCATTGTTCACCGTTGGTTGTGTATTTTCCATGTCACTGTTGCGCTTCGGTAAGTTGCCGGAAGTAATTACGGATCAGGGAACGATAACTGGCCGGACCGGTTTCACGCAAGCCTTGCAATATCTCTTCGCGCTGTACAGGCTGCATGCGCAGCAGAATGGCGCGCGTTTGCGGGTCAAGCTGCGCCATGGCAGGGTCGTCGCCAGTAACGCCGACAACCCGCAATGACTGCGGTAGCATGCCGGACGCCGCCGACATACCGGATGGCCAGGGTGCGCGGGACGCCACCGTCATGGCCTGCCGCATCGCGGCAGATTGCAGCAGCGCGGCAAGCCCGGCAGGACTGCCCTGCCAGCCTTGCTGGAGACGCTCCAAGGTCTGCTGCAAGGATTGCTGATCCGAGTCCACGCTCTGTCGAGCCATATCGAGTTCGCTCAGATAGCCCGATTGGCGCTGCTGCAGTTCCCGCTGGCGCCCGGCGTGCCCGCCATCCGCCTCGCTTGGCGGCAGCGGGCGCAAGGCCTCTGCGTACCGCTGATCGAGTGCCGGCGGCGGGCCACCAAGCGCTGGCATGTAGAGCGGTTCGTCCTGGCTGTCAGCTGCCTCCGCAAGCGGGTGCGCCGTCAAAACGCCACGGCTGGCGGCATTGGAGGAAGTTGCGGGCACGGGATCCTCTTCGCGCGGAGGAACATAACCGGGCTGGGCGTCAGGAGTGTACGGGGCATCCGGAAATGCCGGCGTGTGCCGCAGCGCCCAGAGCTCCTCACGGCCCTGCATGAGGCTCAGGTCGCGCAGCGTGGCGTCGGCACGCGCCTCTAAAACCTGCTGCGTCAAGATCAGTGCCGTCAGATCGCCCGTGACCGTCAGCGGCGTCTGCGCAAGCAACAACTGCTGTCCGGCGGAAAGCTGGCGCAGCTGGCCATTCATCGTTTCCATCAACAACGCGAGGTCGCCAAGTTCGCGCTCGGCGGCGTTCGCCTGCGCCCGCGTGGACTCGAGGCTCAGCGCGTCGAGCGCCGTCCAGCCATTGGTGAGCGCGGCGTAGGTTGCGCCGGTCATGCCACGCGCCTCGTCATGCATGCGTTGGAGGTCGCGCTGCAGCCGGGCGCTTTCGCCGGCGGCGGCGGCCAGCGAAGGCGGCAACCCGCCAGCCTGAGCCCCGGCGGCGAGCGTTTGGGCGAAGCGCGCCATGGGAGCAGTGACGGCGCGCTCCCAGGCTTGCGCGGCGGTTTGCATCTGGCCGGACCACCCCGATGGCAGCAGTGGCAGATCCTGCGCGCTGGCGGCGGCGGCCATGAAGTTTGTCAGCCATAGCGTTGCGGTACTGACCGTCTGCATCTGGCGCGTTGCGACTTGCTCCAACTGGCGGCGCAGCTCGTCAAGTTGTCGGGTCGTGGCGGAATCGGCGGCAGCGGCAACGAGGCGTGCGACATCCTGCGTGGCCCCGACCAGTATTGCGGCGTTGGCGCTGGCGGTGACGTTGCTGCGCAGATACTCGACGGCAACTCCGTAGCGGGCGTCAAGGCCGCGCATGGCCTCGGTCATCCCGGCCTGTGCCGCAAGTAAATCCGTCAAGCGACGGCTGAACTGATCCGTCTGATCGCCAAACCGGCTCAAGCGAAGGTCAGCAGCGTCCTGCCCGGTAGCCAGACGTATGGCATAGTCCGGAGAGCGGTTGGTTTGCCGGCGCAGGTCCTCGGCAATCGCGACGTAGCGCAGGGTGTCGCCAGCGCCTGCCCCCAACGCCGCGAGGTCCAGCACACCGGCAACGCCGGCTGTGCAACGGCCCGCCGTGAAGTTGGTGGCGAGCACAACAACCGCGCCGCTGGCGCCCGCTTTGTCATGCCAGGCCAGCACGCGAATGGAACGCAAGCCGTAGTCATCGCTGGCCGACACCATCAGCGAAACCGCCAGCGGCTGACTGACCACGAGGTCGCGCCCCGGCCGCTCAACCGCCACCTGCGGAGGCGCATCCGGAAGCGCCGTAAGTACGCCTGGCCGCATGCTCTTGCTGGTGTGTCCGGGCGCGTTACGGAATTCAAGCACGTAGCCGCCATCGGCGTTGAGCGGAAAGGCGCCGGCCCAAAGGCCGTCCGGCCCGCGCGCAAGCGGCATCGTCGCTACCGCGTTGGTGAGGCCCGCAGGCCCCTGCCAGAAGCGCACCACACCGCTGGCGGCATCTCCGGCAACGCGGGCCCGGATTTCCACCCGGCTGCCGGCTGGTCCACGCACATCGGCAAACTGCAGCGCATTGGTGAAAGGCTGCTGGTCGCCCATTTCCGGTGGATAGTGCAGCACGGTCTGAAGCTGGAGCAGCGCGGGACGGTCAAGCAACGTCAGATAATAGCGCGGGCTCCAAGTGCCGCCGCCTTCCACACGGTAGGCGAAGCTGTGTTCAAAGCCGGTCAGCGTGAGCCGCCAGACGCCGCTGGTGGCTACCATCGGATACAGCAGCATGCGCCCGGCGTCGTCGCGCAGGCGCACGTTCAACGCAGCGGGCTTACCGCATGTCACGCGGGCCTCGATTGTGAGATCGTCCCCGCGCAAAGCGCAGCACGTTGCGGGCGCAACCCAGTAGGCCGCGTCGCCCACCGGCGGCAAGTCGGCGAACGGACGACACAGGCGGGCGAACGCCGCTGAACTGCGCACTGGCGCAAACCCGTGCAGCAGCGCAAGCGCCACGGACGCAATACCGAGGCCTGCAGCAGCGCGGCGCAAGGCCGCCATGTTCACCACCCGCGCCGGCCGGAAATCCGCCAGCCGCGCGACCGTTTCTTCAATCAGCCGCCGCTGAAAGCGCGCTGATCCCGCCGCCGCGCCCGGCCGCAACAGATCAAGACAACTCAGCAGGCGGTTATGCATGCGACCGAGCGCCCGCTCAATCAGGCGCGCAACACGGTCGGCGGAGGGCGGGCGGAGTAACGGCACGACGGCTTCGACAGCCAGCATCAGAACAGCGGGCAGCACGGCGGCAAGACCGTCATGGAACATCGCTCGCGCGCCGGGCAGGTCCTTGCTGCCAGCAGGCAAGCCACCACCGAGCACGACCAGGCACTGCGCGCCGAGAGTGTGCGCTTCCTCGATGGCGCGCAGGTTGTCGTCGATGGCGGCACGGCGGCCGGCGGCATCGGCGGCGGG
>JBAXJV010000232.1:0-4843 GCA_037137675.1 bacterium
CACGTTCGGCAGGCGCCACAGCGGATGTTCGGGCGGCATCGGGTATTGGTAATGCGTGTCGAGCGCCGCCCCGGCGATCCAGCCTTCGCGCAATGCCCGCAAGAGCGCCTGCTCCTGGATCAGCGGGCCGCGGGCGGGATTCAGCAGGCAGGCCGTCGGCCGCAACGCCCGCAGTTCCGGCTCGCCGATGATGCCCCGCGAGGCGTCAGTCAAAGGCATGGCCAGCACCAGGAAATCAAGCCCGCCGAGAAATTCCTCCTGCTGAGCCATCGTGAAGACCCGGTCCGGCAGGTTGCCGCCGGGATCGCCGGTGCCGGGGACGCGGTAAACCTCAGCCCGCGACTTCACCCCGTTGCGAGCGAGCACATGGACGCGCATTCCCAGCGCCTTGGTCAGCCGGGCGGTTTCGCGCGCGATTCCGCCGTAGCCCCAGAACCCGGCGGTCAGCCCGCGAAGTTCGCGTTGGAAGCGGATATCGCGATCCCACACGCCCTGCTCCTGGTTGCGGATCATGCCGCGCAGGTCGCGCAGGAGGTTGACCATCATCGCCACGTTCCACTCGGCAATGGGCACATCGAAGACCCCCAGCGCGTTACAGGCGCGTACGCCACGTTCGGACAGGCCCAGACCGACCAGCTGGTTGTAGCCGGCCGAGGCGATCTGCACGAAGCGCAGCGCGCGCATGTCCCCGACATTCGACGGCGGCAGGGAGCAGCCCAACACCTGCACGCCGGCCAGCCGTTCGGCCGGCAGCGGGCGCTTGCTTTCCTCCTCTGGTTTGTCAACCAGATCCACCTGGATATCCGGCAGCGCCCGCAGCCGCCGCAGTCCGTCTTCATCCACCCTGAGGTCGACCAGCGCCTTAAGCATGACGCATTGTCTCCAATTCCTCGGCCAGGATCTTGCCGGGCACGCTGTTGAACTCGCCGCTGCCCGGAACGAAGGGAAAGCGGCGTTTGGTCGCCTCGGTCAACTCGATGCCCAGCCCCGGCTTGGTCGGCGGCAGCACATATCCGTCGCGCAGCGCAAAGCTGTCGCCGATCACTTCGCTGTGGAGCGGGCCGTAGGCCGGGGCGACCTCGAAAATCACGGTGTTCGGAGCGGCGAATCCGGCATGGATGTTCTGCATCAGGGATCCGCCTGCGCCCCAGGAGTGAGTGGCCACTTTGCGGCCGCGGCGCTCGAGCATCCGCGCCACATCCATGAACGTCCCCATGCCGCCGGTGAACGAGGCGTCGGGTTGACCGATGTCGAACGCATCGCGCTCCGCAAAGACCTGCCACTCATAGGCCGCAGTCAGGCACTCCCCGCCGGCGATCGGCGTGGTGGTCGCCTCGCATAACCGGGCATAGCCCCACGGATCGGTGTAATGCAGCGGCTCTTCCAGAAAGAACAGGTCGAATGGTTCGAGCGCTTTCGCAACCGCCGTGGCGGTCGCCACGTTCCAGGTCCCGCCCGGGCTGTTGCCCATGTGCGCGTCCAGCATGACGCGCAGGCCGCTCCCGAAGCGGCGCCGGACGAACTCCAGTTTGACCGCCTCGAAATCTGCGGCTGCGGCCGGCTCGAAGGGAATCTCGAAACCGCGCTGCGGGGTGTGCGCGCCAGCGCCGATTTTGACGCCGCGAAACCCCAGCGATGTGTAGAACTCGATCTTGCGAGCCAGTTCATCCAAAGGGTAGTTCGAGGGGCCGCCGGTGGCATAGGCGGGCAGACGTTCGTGCCGGCAGCCGCCCAGCAGTTCGCAGACGGGTTGCCTTTCCAGCTTGCCGCGCAGGTCCCACAGCGCCGCCTCAATGCCGTTGAGCACGTTCACGCCCACGCCAACCCGGCACCAGAAATTGCCGCAGTGGTACATGCGCCGCCACAGCTCGGGAATATCGTCCACAGCCTGCCCGAGCAGGATCGGCTTGAAGAACTCCACAATGGCCGGGACAACCTCCGGACAGAAGTAACCCGCATAGGTTTCGCCCAAGCCACAGACGCCAGCGTCGGTGTGAATTTCTATGAACGCCGCGCTGCGCACCCGGCGAGCCTGTGACAGGAAGGGATCGAGTGTGCATGGCCCGGTCAACAGATGTGTCTGAACGTCGGTGATCTTCATGGTTGCTCCTGTCTCACATATATTGCGTACACCCTGGGCAGGGCCTCGCCCACGCGCTGCAGCCCCACCTGCACCCGTACCGTCCGCCCGCCGATTTCGGCCAGAGCATGCGCTTTCCAGCTAACCGGGCAATCCAGACCGTCGCCACCAGCCATCCGTCCGTCCGCCCAACCCGGGATGGGACAAAACTGTTCGTCAAGCAGGGCGACGGTCAGGCCGGCCACTCCGTCGGCGTTGAGGCAGAGTTGGCAACCCTGCTCCGGCAGGGACAGCGGGGCCGAGACGAGCGTGCCGGTTTCTGCTTCAGGGTTAAGCCCGAGCGCGCCCCAGCGGTCGCGCGGCAGGGTGGCGAGCGCCACCTCGGCGCGATAATAATCGGCGATATCCTCGGCCCGCTGTCCGGAATTGCGCCAGCGGCCATGGTAGATGCGCGTTTCATCGCCCACGTTGAGGATGCCGTTGCCCTGGCAAAGGATGGTGTTGAAGTCGCGGCCGGGCACGGGCGTCGCCTTGGATGCGTCGTGGTGGATATAGACTTGCCCCGGCGTCGACGCCACCTCGCGGAAGCGGATGCCGTCGTTGGAGACGACCAGCCCCAGGTCGCAGTTGATCTTGCCGAAATCCTCGCCAAAGGGTTGGCTGTGCCACAACCCATAGATCCCGACGCAGACATTGCCCAGACTCGCCGCCCCCACGCCGAGATGCACCTGGTCGTAACGATTATCCGCGCCGCGTTTCGCCGGGTCAGATGGCTCGGGCAACGCAAATGCCCACGCCCAGAGATCGGGCCAGCGGTCGAAATCGTCAGTGGCATGGGCCACGCCGGAGCGCCCGCCGGCGCCGCCGCCCTCGGAGTAGGCCCCGCTCCAACTGTTGCCGGGGAAGACCTGCGAATGCACGATGTATTTGCCGTTGTGCCGGATGAACGAGCAGTGTTCGACGAACTGGTTGACGAATGGCATGGCGGTCACGGTCCATGTCAGGCCGTCGGGCGACACCGCGCAGGCCATGCTGGGCAGGCTGCCGTATTCCGGGATTAGCGGCTCGGTCTGGTCGGGGAAATACTGGTAGACCATCTTGTAGCGCCGTGCGGGATCGGGATCGTCGTCGTCGCGGATCACCGCCGCGCCGCTGACGATGGTGTTCGGCAAATCGAGCGCGTTATTGTCGCGGCTGCCCTTGAACAGCACCTGCCCGAGCGCCGGTTTGGTCCAGATGAGGCCGTCGTCGCTCTCGGCATAACACAGTGGCCCCTGAGAAACTTCGCGCCCCTCCTGTACCCCGATCAGCCAGGCCGGTTTCTTGGCGATCTGCTGCATTTTACGCGCTGGCCAGTCGGGATTCTTGCCGAGATGGCAGGCGTAATACCACATACGGAACTTGCCTGCGTCGTGCAAGACGGTGCCGTAGAAATGCGCGGCCATATTGTCGGGCGCACGGCTTTCGGCCGGACTTGGAGCGAGCACCGGAGCCTGGCGTACGGTCGGTTTGCTCAAATAAAGGCAGACGTTCTTTCGCAAGGGCAGGGAGACGTCGTCAATGGCCAAAAGCGTGTGTTGCATGAGGTGTTTTTTCTATGCGCGTGAAGGATTGGGTGGCGCTTGAACGGTGGACGCGATCTTCTTTAAAAACCACGCCGCCGCCTGATCATGCCATTCGGGAAAACTGCAGTGTCCCGGCTCCGGCAGAACGCGCAGGGTGACATCGCAGGCCCGGGAACGGCTCTGGCCGGCGGCGGTCAACGCTTGTGCAAAAGCGACCGTCTTGCCGGTATCCACGCGCGTGTCGGCGTTGCCGATGGTGATCCACGCGGCACGCCCGGCCAGCGCCTCCACCACGTTCGCCAGCGCCAGGCGCCGCGCCAGCGGGTTGCGCTCCTGACCGGCGAATTCGCTCAGCGCCAGCAGGTCCGTCACCGGACTAAACGCCGCCACGGCGCGAATGTGCGGATTGCCGGCGGCGGCGTGAAAGGCCAGGAAGCCGCCGCGCGAGGTGCCGGCCGCCGCGATGCGCGCGGAATCGGCGATGCCCGTCGTCACCAGGTGCCCGGTCACATCGTTCACCCGCACCTGAAACGCCGCGACGATATCTTCGCCAGCCGCGGTGCGGGCCGCCCAGCCCGCCAATTCGGCCGGCGCGACCGCGCGCCGGTCGGCGCCATGACACGGCAGATCCAGCGACACCACGTTCCAGCCGCGTTCGTGCAGCAGGCGTCCGACCAGGCAATAAGGTTCGGTGGTCAGCGTGTCCGCGCCCGCCATGGCGAAGAGCAGCAACGTCGGCGCCGGAGCGCCGCCATGTGGCGGCAGCATCGCAAACGCGGTGCCGGCAACGGTAGTGAGTGTCGTCAGATCCATGCTGTTCTCTCAACTGCAAAGGTCAACGCGGCGCCTCAACCGGCATCCACGGAAACCACACCAGGGCGCGAAGCTGTTGTTCTTCGACCGGGGCCTGTATACTATATTTCACGACCGAGAGATAAGAAATTGCTTTTCTGGCCTTGCTGGCACGGTGCCTCCAAAGTCCGAGCTGAATGTCTGGGTGAGCGCATTCACAGAGGGTATGACACTAAAGTGGAGTCGGATTGTCAAGAGAGAGCGTCTGCGGCGTACAGCGCGCGATTTGAGCGGCGAAGTTGTAAAGGCGGGCGGTTGGCGGATGCGTGATGGAACGGGCGGCGGGCGGGTTGCAGAGATTAGCTTCACGTGAACATGGTGGAATGCGCGATGCGGGGTAAAGTGT